>NZ_JBEZVK010000028.1:0-98466 GCF_040636955.1 Streptomyces sp. NPDC032472 | reverse complement strand
GTTTGAGCGCACCGGGCGCGAAGCGCCCGGAACCGGGTCCGGGCGGAGCCCGCCACGCGGCGGAGCCGCACATCCGGCACAGCGGGAAGGGGCGGAGAGGGGACTGCTCCGCGCAGCGGCGCCCGCACCGCGGCCGGGGGACTGGGCACCGGGCGGCCCGAGGACCCGGCCCGCACCGCCGACCCGACGGAGTCTGCGGGGGTTTCGGGCTGAACACCCGTACGGCCGTAGCGTGTTCCCCGAAGACAGCGGCGGCGGAAGCGAAGGACGGTGCGGACGATGGCAGCGGAACGACTGGTGGTGGTCGGAGGCGACGCGGCAGGCATGTCGGCCGCCTCCCAGGCCCGACGGCTGAAGGGCCCGGCGGAACTGCAGATCACCGCCTTCGAGCGCGGGCACTTCACCTCGTACTCCGCCTGCGGGATCCCGTACTGGATCGGCGGCCAGGTCCCCGACCGGGACCGGCTGATCGCCCGTACCCCCGAGGAGCACCGGGCCCGCGGCATCGACCTGCGCACCCGCACGGAGGTCGTGGAGCTCGACCCGGCCGCCGCCCGGGTCCGGGTCCGCGACCTGGACTCGGGGGCCGAATCCTGGACCGGCTACGACAAGCTCGTCCTGGCCACGGGCGCCCGGCCGGTCCGGCCGCGGCTGCCCGGGATCGGCGCGCACGGGGTCCACGGCGTCCAGACCCTGGACGACGGGCAGCGCCTGATGGACACCCTGGAGCACACGCCGGGCCGCCGGGCGGTGGTCGTCGGCGCGGGCTACATCGGCGTGGAGATGGCCGAGGCGCTGGTGCACCGCGGGTACGAGGTCACCGTCCTGCACCGCGGCGAGCAGCCGATGGCCACCCTCGACCCGGACATGGGCCGCCTGGTGCACGGCGCGATGAACCGCATGGGCATCGCCACCGTGTCCCGCGCCGAGGTGGTGAAGATCCTGACCGACGAGGAGGGCCGGGCCCGCGCGGTGGCCACGGCGGCCGGGCAGGAGTACCCGGCGGACGTGGTGGTCCTCGGCATCGGCGTGGAGCCGCGCACCGTGCTCGCCCGGGAGGCGGGCCTGCCGCTCGGGGAGTCGGGCGGCCTGCTGACGGACCTGTCGATGCGGGTCCGCGGGCACGGCAACATCTGGGCCGGCGGCGACTGCGTGGAGGTCCTGGACCTGGTCGCCGGGCGCCACCGGCACATCCCGCTGGGCACCCACGCGAACAAGCACGGGCAGGTCATCGGCTCGGGCGTGGGCGGCGGCTACGCCACGTTCCCGGGGGTGGTGGGGACCGCGGTCAGCAAGGTGTGCGACCTCGAGATCGCCCGGACCGGTCTGCGGGAGAAGGACGCCCTGGAGGCGGGCCTGCGCTTCGTGACCGCCACCATCGGCTCCACCACCACGGCCGGCTACTACCCGACGGCGGCCGACATGACGGTCAAGATGCTGGCGGAGCGGCGCACCGGGCGGCTGCTCGGCGTGCAGATCGTCGGCGGGGCGGGATCGGCGAAGCGGGTGGACATCGCGGCCGTCGCCCTGACCGCGGGCATGACCGTGGAGCAGGTCGTCACCCTCGACCTCGGCTACGCGCCGCCGTTCTCCCCGGTCTGGGACCCGATCCTGGTCGCGGCCCGCAAGGCGGTGTCGGCCGTGCGCGCGGCCGGGGCGTGACGGCCGATATCCTGAAGATCGGACATCGGGGGCACCTCGGGGACTTTCCTCTCACGAAGGGCAAACACGATGAACCGGCACCGGCACCGGCGTCTGGCGTTCCTCGCCGCCCCGCTCCTCGTCTCCTCGGTTGCCCTCGCCCCGGCGTACGCGGCACCGGGCCGTCCGTCGGCGGCCGGCGCCCGTCCGGTTCCCTCCTGCGCCTTGGTACCGAACGACACCGGCGCGTCGGGCAAGAACAAGGGCTACGACCTTCACCTGAGCGGGTTCCCCGCGCAGCAGTCGGTACGGATCGAGGGGCCGAAGACGGCGCTCAAGACCGCGGTGGACGACCAGGGCGAGCTCGTCCGGCAGCGTGTCCGGTACGGCACGTACCAGGTCAGCTACCGCCAGGAGGACGCGCAGCAGAGCGTCCACTGCGAGACGCCGCCCCGCAAGAATCAGGACGGCGGCAAGCAGACCGTGAAGGTCACCAGGATCGGCATCAAGACCCTCACCAAGGACCAGACGGTCGACTGCAGCACACCGCAGAAGGCCGAGTTCGACGGCCTCATCGAGGTGACGGGCACCGGCAAGGTCAGCTGGTACTGGACGCTGTTGTCCAGCGCCGACCCGATACAGCAGCGGTCGCACACCTTCGAGCCCGGCAACACGGGGCACAGCGACCTCCTGGTGGTGCCGGCGGGAACGCCCACGACCGCCTCCAAGGCAGAGGTTCGCGTCACCCTCCACGTGCCCAAGTTCAACCTGGTCAAGGAGAGCGATCTGGTGACCTTCACCTGCAAGCAGCCGTGATCCGTCCTCCACGCCGCCCCGCCCGTGGGGCCGGGCCGCGCCCCGGTCCGCCGATGTTTCCCGCTTCAGAAGGTCGCCACCATGAAACGCCGTAGCCGACTCGTGCTCCTCGCGCCGCTCCTCGCCTCCTCGGTCGCCGCCGCTCCCGCCTTCGCCGCCGCCGCCGCGCAGCCCAGTGCCGGGGCGCCGGCAGCCTTGCCGGCCGCCGGCTCGTGTCTGCTGATCGCGCGCGGACCGGGCGTGACCACGTACGACCTTCAGCTGAACAATTTCCCGGCCGACCAGTCCGTCAGGATCGAAGGCCCGCGGACGAACCTGCGGGTCACCGTGGACAACCTCGGCGCGTTCAGCAAGCCGAAGGTCCCGTACGGCAGGTATTCGGTCACCTTCAAGGAGCCGGGCACGACCAGCTCCCAGCACGTGCGGTGCCAGACGCCTCCCCGGGAGAAGACGGGCAGCGGCAAGGGGAACGTGCAGGTCACCCTCGTCGAGGTCGAGGACAAGACCCCGGCGACCGCCGTCGACTGCGCCAAGGAGAACCAGGTGATCTTCGAGGGGAAGATCCACGGTACCGGCAAGGGCAAGGTCAACTACTACTGGACGCAGCAGTCCAGCCAGGATCCCGTTGAACCCGGCACGGTCGAGTTCAACGGCCAGACGGAGGTCGCCTCCATCCGCAGGGTGGTCGTAGTCCCCCCGAACGCGCTCCAGCGCACCATCGCCACCGACCTGCACGCGCAGAACATGACCTCGGCACGGATGGAGGTCAAGCTCACCTGCACCAACGCGAAGCCCTGACGGCCCGCCGGGGGCGGCCCCAGGGGGCGGCGCCCCGGCGGACGACGGGTCAGCGGGCGGTGCGGGTGTGGACGTGGTCCACCAGGCGGGTGAGGGCATCCGGGTCCGTGGTCGGCAGGACGCCGTGGCCCAGGTTGAAGACGTGGCCCTCCAGGCCGGCCGCGGCCGCGAGGACCTCGTCCGTCTTGGCCTCCACCGCCTCGGGGGTGGAGAACAGCACCGCCGGGTCCAGGTTCCCCTGGAGCGCCTTGCCGGGCCCGACGCGCCGGGCGGCCTCGTCCAGCGGGATCCGCCAGTCCACGCCGACGACGTCCGCACCGGCCTCGCCCATCAGGCCGAGCAGTTCGCCCGTGCCGACACCGAAGTGGATCCGCGGGACGCCGTAGGAGGCGACGGACTCGAAGACCTTCGCCGAGGCGGGCATCACCGAGCGGCGGTAGTCCGCCGGGGCGAGCGCGCCGACCCAGGAGTCGAACAGCTGGACCGCCGAGGCACCGGCCTCGATCTGGACCTTCAGGAAGGCGGAGGTGATCTCGGCCAGCCGGTCGAGGAGGTCCGCCCACAGCTGCGGGTCCCCGTACATGAGGGCCTTGGTGTGCTCGTGGTTGCGCGACGGCCCGCCCTCGACGAGGTAGCTCGCAAGGGTGAAAGGCGCACCGGCGAAGCCGATCAACGGCGTGGAGCCGAGTTCACCCGTGAGCATGCCGATGGCCTCGGTGACATACGCGACGTCCTCGGGGGTCAGGTCGCGCAGCTGTGCGAGGTCCTCGCGGCGCCGGATCGGCTGGGCGACGACCGGCCCGATGCCCGGCTTGATGTCGAGGTCGATGCCGATGGCCTTCAGCGGGACCACGATGTCGGAGAAGAAGATCGCGGCGTCCACCTTGTGGCGGCGCACCGGCTGGAGCGTGATCTCGGTGACCAGGTCGGGCCGCATGCACGACTCCAGCATCTGGGTCCCCTCGCGCACCTTGCGGTACTCGGGGAGCGAGCGCCCTGCCTGCCGCATGAACCACACCGGCGTGTGCGGTACCGGCTCGCGGCGGCACGCCTTCAGGAAGGCGGAATCGTACGTCTGACTCGGCTGGCCCGTGGGGCGGTCGTTGGCGCTCACGCGGCAAATCTTCGCACGTATGAAGAAGTGCCCGGCCCGGCGCGGGTGTCCCTGCGCCGCACAAGCCCTCGTTCCGCCTAGTCTTCCGGGCATGGCTGCGGCTCAGGGACGATTTTCAGATGGCGCCGACGGTATGGACAGCGGGAAGGAGAGCTCCGTCCCGCTCCCGTTCCGACGGGCGGTCGAGGGCTTGAAGAAGGCGCGCCTGCGACCGGGGATCGAGATCGATCCCGCCAGACCGCCCCAGCGGCTGGCCCCGTACGCGTACGCCCTGGAGGCTGCGGTCGTGGACGGCGAGGACGACCTCGCCGACGGCCGGCTGATCCTGCTGCACGACCCGGCGGGGCACGACGCCTGGCGCGGTACCTTCCGCCTGGTGACCCTCGTACGGGCGGAGCTGGAGCCGGAGATGGCCGCGGACCCGCTGCTGCCGGAGGTGTGCTGGTCCTGGCTGACCGGGGCGCTGGACGCGCGCGGGCTGTCGTACGCCGAGACGGGCGGCACCGTGACCATGGCGGCCTCCCACTACTTCGGCGGGCTCGCCGAGCGGCGGGCGGCGACGCAGATCGAGATCCGGGCCTCGTGGACGCCGCGCGAGGGCGTGGGCGGGGTGCCGGACACGCCGGGCCACCTGGCGGCCTGGTGCGAGCTGCTGTGCCAGATCGCGGGGCTGCCGCCGATCGGTCCGGGCGAGTCGGGCACGGGCGTGGTCTCCCTGCCACAGCGGCGCGGTCCACACCATCCGTAGCGGTGGCGCCGTACGGCGCAGCGCCCGCGGGTGCTGCGGCCGTACGGAGGCACCCGTCCGGGGGCCGTGGCCCCGTGCGGGCGACGGCGGCTGGAACGGCTGATCGAAAGCCTTCGGCGCGACGCCCGAAAGCGGCACAGATTGTGGGCATCTGATCACCCGATGATCGATCGTGCGTCCGAATTGCCCGAATTGTTACTCACCAAATCGTGATCATTCCCTAAAGCCGGGCGGGTGACGTGCCGAAGGAGTCAATGACCATCCGCACGGTTCGCACCGGCTTCCTTCCCCGAGCCGGCCGTCCCGCCACTCCCCCAGGAGGCCTAGGTGTCCGTTCTTCTCGAGCAGCCCGCAAGCCTGGTCGCCTACCGCCCGAACAAGCCGACGGCCATGGTCGTCGTGGCCGACCCGCGCGTCCGTTCCACCGTGACCCGCCATCTGTGGGCCCTCGGAGTCCGTGATGTGATCGAGGCGTCGTCCATCGCGGAGGCCCGCCCCCGCGTCGGCAGCCCGCGCGACATCTGCGTGGCCGACGTGCACCTGCCCGACGGCTCCGGTCTGACCCTGCTCTCCGAGACCCGCGCGGCGGGCTGGCCGAACGGCCTGGCCCTTTCCGCCGCCGACGACATCGGCGCCGTGCGCAACGCCCTCGCGGGCGGTGTGAAGGGCTACGTCGTCACCGGCACGCGGACCAACATCGGGCTCCCCACCCGCCCCGGCGCCGCCCCCATCGGCGCCGCCGCCGCGCGCATGCACCGCCGCCCCCCGGGTGCCCCGAGCCACCCGGGCGGCTACCGCGAGCTCTCCGGCCGCGAGGTCGAGGTCCTGCGCCTCGTCGCCGAGGGCCAGTCCAACAAGGCCATCGGCGTCTCGATGGGCCTGTCCGCCCTGACCGTGAAGTCCCACCTCGCCCGCATCGCCCGCAAGCTGGGCACCGGCGACCGCGCCGGAATGGTCGCCGTCGCCCTGCGGACCGGAATCATCCACTGACCCCTGCCGCCGCCTCTCCCCCGCCCCTGCACTCCCCACTGCCCTGACGACGGCACCACCGAAGAAGAAGACACCACCGAAGAAGACACCGCCGAAGCGACCACCGAAGGCAAGACGAAGGCAAGACGAAGGCAAGACCGAAGACACCGCCGAAGACAACGCCGAAGACAACGCCGGGGGCAACGCCGCAGGAACCCCGGGCGAACGGCGGGACCCCGCCAGCGCGCCCGTCGCCGGAACGTTCCGGCGACGGGCGCGTCCGATCCGCGGATACCCTTGAGCGGTGACCGACGCCCAAGAGACCGCAGCACACCTGCGCACCACCCCCGGGGGCGGCCCCCCGGACGACGACACTCCGTCCGATGGGCTGCCGATTCCGCTGCTCGAACCCCGCGAGGGCATCCCTCCGGTGGTCGCCGACGAGGAGGCCCTCGCCCGGGTGGTCGCGGCCTTCGCCGCGGGCACCGGGCCCGTGGCCGTCGACGCCGAGCGCGCCTCCGGATACCGCTACGGCCAGCGCGCCTACCTCGTGCAGCTGCGCCGCGAAGGCGCGGGATCCGCGCTGATCGACCCGGTCGGCTGCCCCGACCTGTCCGCACTGGGCGACGCCCTGTCCGGAACCGAGTGGATCCTGCACGCCGCCACGCAGGACCTGCCGTGCCTGCGCGAAATAGGCATGGTCCCCACCTCCCTCTTCGACACCGAGCTCGCCGGCCGCCTCGCCGGCTTCCCCCGGGTCGGACTGGGCGCGATGGTCGAGAGCGTGCTCGGCTACGCGCTGGAGAAGGGGCACTCCGCCGTCGACTGGTCCACCCGTCCGCTCCCCGAGCCGTGGCTGCGCTACGCCGCGCTCGACGTGGAGCTGCTGGTCGACCTGCGGGACGCGCTGGAGAAGGAGCTGGACCGGCAGGGCAAGCTGGAATGGGCCCGGCAGGAGTTCGCCGCCATCGCCGCCGCGCCGCCCGCTCCGCCGCGCAAGGACCCCTGGCGCCGCACGTCCGGCATGCACAAGGTGCGCCGCCGCCGGCAGATGGCCGTCGTACGGGAGCTGTGGGAGGTGCGCGACCGCATCGCCCAGCGCCGCGACGTCTCGCCCGGGAAGGTCCTGAGCGACGCCGCGATCGTCGAGGCCGCGCTCGCCCTGCCGGCGCACCTCCACGCACTGTCGGCCCTGCCCGGCTACGGGCAGCGGATGGGCCGGCGCCAGCTGGAGCAGTGGATGGCCGCCGTGGACCGGGCCAAGGCGCTGCCCGAGAACGAGCTGCCGCAGCCGGGCGCCGCCCCGGCCGGCCCGCCGCCGCCGCGCTCCTGGGCCGACAAGGACCCGGCCGCCGCGGCCCGGCTGTCGGCCGCGCGCACCGCAGTGTCGGCGCTGGCGGAGCGGCTGAGCCTGCCGCAGGAGAACCTGGTCACCCCCGACACGGTCCGCCGGCTGTGCTGGGAGCCGCCGCAGCGGCTGGAGCAGGACACGGTGGCCGAGGCCCTGGCGGGCTACGGCGCCCGCCCGTGGCAGATCGAACAGGTGACCCCGGCCCTGGTCACGGCCCTGGCCACGACCGCCTGACCGGCGCCGCCCGCCCGAGGGCGCACGACACGGAGCCCCCGGCCACCCGGGGGCTCTCGCGCGGGCCGGCCGCGCGAGTACGCGCCGCCCCGGCGCCCCGGCGTCCTACGGCACGGGCTGCGGCGTGACGTCGTCGTTGTCGTCCAGGTGGAAGCTGCCCTTGTCCTTCCCGAACACCTTGCCGTGCTTGAGCCACTGCTTCGACATGGTCTGCAGCGTCGTGCGCCGGCCCTCCCAGGGCATCTGGTGGCTGGCGCAGGACACCTTGAACATCAGCTTGTTCTCACCCGCGATGGCCTTGTAGAGCTCCGTGACGGACAGGGGCCCGGTGGTGACGGTCTTGTCCAGGTCCCCGTACACGATGAAGACGGGGACCGGGCCGCCGAGCGTGCCGTGCAGGGGCGCGGTCTTCTTGTTCCACCCCCACCAGAACGTCTGGCGCTGGCGATTGATCCCTTCCGCCCCGCCCCCCGGCAGCGGCTTGCCCCACGTGCGGCCCACGGGGTCGCTCGCCATGATCGCTTCCCAGACCGTGTCCACGATGCCCGGCGCCTTCTGGCTCGGGCAGTCGGAGCTGGTCTCGGCCTTCCAGGCCGCCTCCACCCCCGCCTTGTTGCCGAGGGCCATCGGGTACGGCGGGGTGTTCGTGGGCAGCGGGACCGGGGCGCCGAACTCGGTCCCGGGGGCGCTGTCGGTGCCGTTGGGCGGGAAGACGGGTGCCTGGAACATCAGGCTGCGGACGTTGTCCTTGTGCTGGATGGCGTAGGGGCCCAGCGCGAACGCGGCGGCGGAGTTGCCGATCAGGTCCACCTGCTTCACGCCGTGGAGGTCCTTGATGTACTCGACGACCGTGTGGACCTCGTCCCAGTCGCTCTGCGAGTTGCCCAGCTGGTGGGGGTACGTGGGGGGGCCGTCGGAGGGCAGCGGCAGATTGGGGTACGTGACGCGGTCGTGCTGGGCGGGGTTGCCGTTGTACGCGCTGTCCATCTCCGGCCGGGGCGAGAGCCCCATCCCCTGGAGGTCCATCATGAACACGTCGTAACCGGCGTGCGCCAGCACCCTGGACCAGCTGTAGTCGCCGAGACCGATGTCGTACACCGCGAGGACCGGAACGGTCCTGCCGTGCAGCATCAGGACGGCGCGGCGCTTCTCGGGCGGGGTGTGCTCCGGTGTGCCGTCGTACTCGCGGACGAAGAGCTTCACGAGGAGGTTGTAGTTGGCGGGGACGGTCGACTTGTGCTCGACGGCGTGGTCGGTGTGCTTGATGGGCGCCATGCGGGACTCCGATCGTTCGGGGGAGGCCGGGAGGGGGCGCCTCCGGGCGGAGCCAAGGATCGGCGCCGCCGGGACTCCCGGTCCGGAGCCGGGCCGGGCCGGCGGCCGAGGACGACCCCATCGGGGCGTCCGGCCGCTCCGATCGGGTGGGCGCGCGCAGGGGGCGCGCGGGGGTCTTGGCGCCGGGGGCGGGTGTGACGTTCACCGCGTATGGGGGGAGGGCTGTGCACATTGGTTACCCGCAAGTAGCATGACGGGGTGAGCGGGCGCTCAGTCAACGCGCGCCCGTCACGCGCAGCAGTGCCATCCCGCACCTGGAGGAGAGCCAACGTGCCTCGTACCGTCAGGGACGTCGTCTTCGTCGACGGCGTCCGCACCCCGTTCGGCAAGGCGGGCCCGAAGGGCATCTACCACGAGACCCGCGCCGACGACCTCGTCGTGAAGGCGATCCGGGAGCTGCTGCGCCGCAACCCGGACCTGGACCCCAAGAAGATCGACGAGGTGGCCATCGCCGCCACCACGCAGATCGGCGACCAGGGCCTCACGCTGGGCCGCACGGCCGGCATCCTCGCGGGCCTGCCGCAGTCGGTCCCGGGCTACTCCATCGACCGCATGTGCGCCGGCGCGCTGACCGCCGTGACCGCCGTCGCGGGCGGTGTGGCCTTCGGTGCGTACGACGTCGCCCTCGCCGGCGGTGTCGAGCACATGGGCCGCCACCCCATGGGCGAAGGCGTGGACCCGAACCCGCGCTTCGTCTCCGAGAAGCTGGTCGACGAGTCCGCCCTGTTCATGGGCATGACCGCCGAGAACCTGCACGACCGGTACCCGACGATCACCAAGCTCCGCGCCGACGAGTACGCCGTGCGCTCGCAGGAGAAGGCCGCCAAGGCGTACGCCGACGGCAAGATCCAGCAGGACCTGGTCCCGATCTCGGTGCGCAACACCAACGCGGAGGTCGGTGAGACGGGCTGGGGCCTGGTCACCTCCGACGAGCCGATGCGCCCGGGCACCACGCTGGAGAACCTGGCGAACCTGAAGACCCCGTTCCGTACGCACGGCCGGGTCACCGCGGGCAACGCCGCCGGTCTCAACGACGGCGCCACCGCCGCGATCATCGCCTCCGAGGACTTCGCCCGCGAGAACAACCTCCCGGTCAAGATGCGCCTCGTCTCCTACGCCTTCGCCGGCGTGGAGCCGGAGGTCATGGGCTACGGCCCGATCCCGGCCACCGAGAAGGCCCTCGCCCAGGCGGGCCTGTCCATCGAGGACATCGGCCTGTTCGAGATCAACGAGGCCTTCGCCGTCCAGGTCCTCGCGTTCCTGGAGCACTACGGCATCGCCGACGACGACGCCCGCGTCAACCAGTACGGCGGCGCCATCGCCTTCGGCCACCCGCTGGCCTCCTCCGGCGTCCGCCTGATGACGCAGCTGGCCCGCCAGTTCGAGGAGCAGCCGCACGTCCGCTACGGCCTGACCACCATGTGCGTGGGCTTCGGCATGGGCGCGACGGTCATCTGGGAGAACCCGAACTTCAACGCCGAGGGAGACTCCAAGTGAGCACCACCGCTGAGCTCCTGAAGGGCGCGGCCGAGCTGTTCCCGGACGAGGTCGTCACCCAGGCGCACGTGCGCCACCTGGACCTGCCGTTCGGCGCCGGGCGCTTCGCGCTCATCACGCTGGACAACGGCTTCGACCACACCAAGCCGACCACCTTCGGCCCGCAGTCCCTGGCCAACCTGAACGCGGCCATCGACCAGGTCGAGCAGGAGGCCATCGCCGGCTCCATCGTCGGCGCGGGCATCACCGGCAAGCCGTTCATCTTCGCGGTCGGCGCCGACCTCAAGGGCGTCGAGCTGCTGAAGAGCCACGACGAGGCGCTGGCCATCGGCAAGGGCGGCCACGACGTCTTCAAGCGCCTGTCGGCGCTGGCCGTCCCCACCTTCGCGTACTACAACGGCGCGGCGATGGGCGGCGGTGTCGAGGTCGGTCTGCACTGCACCTACCGCACCGTCTCCAAGGCCATCCCGGCCTTCTCGCTGCCCGAGGTCTTCCTCGGCCTGGTCCCCGGCTGGGGCGGCTGCGCCATCCTGCCGAACCTGATCGGCGCCGAGCGCGCGGTCTCGGTGATCATCGAGAACTCGCTCAACCAGAACAAGCAGCTGCGCGGCAAGCAGGTCTTCGAGCTCGGCATCGCCGACGCGATCTTCGAGGGCGCGGACTTCCTGGAGCAGTCGCTGCTGTGGACCGCGAAGGTCCTGGGGGGCGAGACCGAGGTCGTACGGGCCGAGGTCGACCGCGGCGAGGCCTGGGACGCGGCCGTCGCCAAGGGCCGCTTCATCGCGGACTCCAAGGTGCACGGCGCGGCCCCGGCCGCCTACCGGGCGCTGGAGATCATCGAGGCGGCCAAGGACGGCGACCTGCAGAAGGGCTTCGACGCCGAGGACAAGGCCCTGGCCGACCTCATCATGGGCGGCGAGCTGCGCTCGGGCATCTACGCCTTCAACCTGGTCCAGAAGCGCGGCAAGCGCCCGGCCGGCGCCCCGGACAAGAGCCTGGCGCGCCCGGTGACCAAGGTCGGCGTCGTCGGCGCGGGCCTGATGGCCTCGCAGCTGGCGCTGCTGTTCCTGCGCCGCCTGGAGGTGCCGGTGGTCCTCACCGACATCGACCAGGAGCGCGTCGACAAGGGTGTGGGCTACGTCCACGCCGAGATCGAGAAGCTGCTGGGCAAGGGCCGGATCAACCAGGACAAGGCCAACCGCCTCAAGGCGCTGGTGACCGGTGTCCTGGACAAGGCCGAGGGCTTCGCGGACGCGGACTTCATCATCGAGGCCGTGTTCGAGGAGATGTCCGTCAAGCAGAAGGTGTTCGCGGAGGTCGAGGCGGTCGCCCCGGCGCACGCGATCCTCGCCACCAACACCTCCTCGCTGTCGGTGTCGGAGATGGCCTCCAAGCTGCAGCACCCGGAGCGCGTGGTCGGCTTCCACTTCTTCAACCCGGTCGCGATCCTCCCGCTGCTGGAGATCGTCCGCGGTGAGAAGACCGACGACGCCTCGCTGGCCACGGCCTTCGGTGTCGCCAAGAAGCTGAAGAAGACCGCGGTCCTCACCAAGGACGCCCCGGCGTTCGTCGTGAACCGCATCCTGACCCGCTTCATGGGCGAGATCCAGAACGTCATCGACGAGGGCACCCCGGTCGTCACGGCGGAGAAGGCCATCGAGCCGCTCGGCCTGCCGATGTCCCCGCTGGTGCTGCTGGAGCTCGTGGGCCCCGCGATCGGCCTGCACGTCTCCGAGACCCTGAACGCCGCCTTCCCGGAGCGCTTCAAGGTCTCCCCGAACCTGAAGGCGGTCGTCGAGGCCGGCAAGCGCGGGTTCTACGTGTACGACTCCGGGAAGCCGGAGCTGGACCCCGAGGTCGCCGCGCTCCTGGTCCAGGGCGACTCCGTCCTGACCGAGGAGCAGGTCCGCGACCGCGTCCTGGACGCGGTGGCGCAGGAGATCGGCCTGATGCTGGAGGAGGGTGTCGTGGCCGAGGCCCAGGACATCGACCTCTGCCTCATCACGGGCGCCGGCTGGCCCTTCCACCTGGGCGGCATCACGCCGTACCTGGACCGCGAGGGCGTCTCGGAGCGCGTGAACGGCAAGAAGTTCCTCGCCCCGGGTCTGGCGAGCGTCCCGGCCTGACACCGGCCGCCGCCGCCACGGCCTGATGCCGTGTGAGCAAGCGGACGCCCGTCCCCGCCTGGCGGGGGCGGGCGTCCGCCGCATTGCGGGCCCCCGCATTACCGGGCCCGGCGCCGGGGCGGGCCGGGTGAGCTGGCAGAATACGATCCATGGCGGATGGCAAGAGACCCCTCAGCCGCCGGACCCTGCTCTTCGCGGGCGGCGCGGTGGCCGCCGGGCTCGGTACGAGCGGCCTGGCATGGGCGCTGCGGCCCGGCCCGGGCGAGCAGGGCGACCCCCAGCCCCTGGCCGGCGAGTTCGACATGCGCACCGGTGCGCAGTTGCTGGCGCCGACGCCCCTGTTCAACACGACCGGCCCGCAGTCGTTCGCGTTCGACGACACCAACGGGCAGGTCTACGCGCTGCAGACGGTGCAGAGCGGTCTGCAGCTCGACGGCGAGGACGAGGCGCGCGACTCCGGCGAGCGCAAGTCCGCCGGCGATATGTGCCTGACCCGGCTGAGCAGTTCCGGGAAAACCCTCGGGCACATGTATCTGCGCGGCTTCGGCCATGGAATTTCCTTCGGTGTGGAGCCGACGGGATCGCGTACGTACATATGGCTGGAGGGCCGGGCCGATCCGGAGAGCGGCTACGGGCGCACGGTGGTGCGCGTGCCGTTCAAGGACGGCGAGGTCCTCGACAGTTCCCACGAATCGGTCCGGCATTTCGACCCGGTGCCCGGTTCCGTCGACGTGTGTCCCGCGCTCGACCTCGAGGACGAGCGGGTGCTGGTGAGCCACGAGGAGGAGGGCGTGCACCGGTTCTCGGTGTACGGGATGGCCGACTTCCTCGACGGGCGCTTCGACGCGGCGCAGACGATCCGGGCCGGTGTGCAGGTCAAGGAAGAGGAGTGGTTCCAGGGCTGCGCGCTGTACGGCGACTACGTGTACGTGCTGACGGGCAACCCTTACAGCGGGAAGAACGGCAAGAATCCGCGAAAGTCGGGCGGCAATACCTATATCTCCGCAATCGACGTGCGGACCGGCAAGGCGCAGGGGCGCCACCACGTGACGGTGGCCCCGGATCTGGCGTTTCGGGAGCCGGAGGGAATCGCGATCAGCCGCGTCGGGGGGCAACCCGCTTTGTGCATCGGATTTTCCGTGAAGGAGAAGGACCGGCGCGACCTGGCGCTGTATCGGTTCACGCCCTGAGACCCGCTCCGCCGGCCGGGGGGATCGTCGTCACATATTCGCGCAACAAGGCCCGTAATCATTGGCCTGTGGTTCATGGCACGTTCTAGGGCCGTCCATCAGGCTGCTTATACTACTGCGACACTTCACGCGACTCTTATACCTCCACAGGGGAGGCACCGCACCATGGGCTCCAAGCGGCTTCGCGCCGCGCTCGGCGTCGGAATCACCGCTGCGCTCATCCTCAGCTTCCTCGGGATGCTCGTGGCCGTCGCGTTCGTCTCGCTCCCCCTCTTCGCCGGCTGCGCGGCCCTCAGCTACGTCGCCGACCTGATGCTCCACAACACCGAGTCGCCGACCCTGGAGAAGCTGCGCGACTCACGTTTCGGCCTGACGATGCGCTTCCTGATCCGGCAGTTCCTGCTGCTGGGCCTGTGCGGGGCCGTGGCCGACATCGAGTCGTTCGTGGCGCAGATGACCACCATCGGCCTGCTGCTGCTGTTCATCCTCCAGCTCGCCTACGGGGCCCTGCTCAAGCACGTCCGCAAGATGCGCAACGAGCTGCCCTTCACCACCCGCGGACTGGACCTGGAGGCGCTCGGCATCCGCCGCATGCCCCACCCGTTCCTGATGAACAAGCACGTCAGGAAGACGCTGCACCTGGACATCCCGCTCGTGGCGGGAGCGCTCGCCACCATCGCCACGGACGACTGGCGCTGGGTCACGTACGGCATGATCACCACCGTCTTCCTCGCCTACTTCTTCCTGCTGGTGCTGGTGCCCGACGCGCGTAACGCGCTCAAGCTGCCCACCACCGACGAGGCCATCGACGAGCTCAACCACCAGCTGGCCGAATACCGCCCCCAGGTCGCGCTGTACTTCACCTTCGCCGCCATCTCCAAAGACTTCATGTACCAGGTGAACATGTGGCTGGAGGCCCTGGAGGCACTGGACCTGCGGCCCATCATCGTGCTGCGCGAGCGGGCCACCCTGCGCTACCTGGACGCGACCTCCGTCCCCGTCATCTGCATTCCCAAAGCGGACAATCTCGCGCGAATAGAGATGAACGAGCTCCGCGTCGCCCTCTATCCGGGCAATGCGGGTAAAAACGTGCACATGCTCCAGCGCGCCGAGGTCAAGCACGTCTTCATCGGCCACGGCGACAGCGACAAGCTCGCCAGCAGCAACCGCGTCAGCAAGGTCTTCGACGAGATCTGGGTCGCCGGCCGGGCCGGCCGCGACCGCTACGAGCGCATCAAGCACGCCGTCTCCCCGCACCAGATCGTCGAGGTCGGACGCCCCCAGCTGATGCCCCTGCACAGCTGGACCGGCCGGGTCTCCGGGCCCATCCCCACCGTCATCTACGCCCCCACCTGGGAGGGCTGGACCGACGACGCCTGCTACACCTCCGTCATCCCGGCCGGCGAGAAGCTCATCAAGGCCCTCCTCGACTACGACCGCGAGATCCGGATCATCTACAAGCCGCACCCGCTGACCGGCTCGCGCTCCCCCGTCGCCGCCGCAGCCCACCGGCGCGTCATCGCCCTCCTGGAGGAGGACAACGCCCGCCGCTTCGGGCGCAACCTCACCGACTCCAAGGCCGCGGCCAAGAAGCTCGCCCGGATCGACCAGCGCATCGCCGACCTCTCCGAGCGCGGCGTGCGGTCGAAGTACCCCGACCTCACCGAGGAGGAGCGCACCGCGCGCATCCGGCGCAGCCGCAACCAGGCCGGGGCCCTGTACTGGAGCGCCATGCCCGACGCCGCGCACCACGTGGTCACCGAGCGCATCCCGGCCCTGTACGACTGCTTCAACCAGTCCGACCTGCTCATCGGCGACATGTCGAGCGTGGTCTCCGACTTCGTCGCGACCCTGAAGCCGTACGCGATCTTCAACCTGGAGGGCCTGCCCGACCAGGAGTTCCGCAACGAGCAGCGCACCGCGTACGCCTCGTACCTGCTGGACGCCGACTGCAACGGCCTGGCCGAGGCCATCGAGGCCACGCTCAACCCCTCCCAGGACGTCATGGCCCCCTACCGCGAGCAGCTCAAGGAGTACCTCCTCGGCGGCGAGTACCCGCCCTCGATCGTCCGCTTCAACGCGGCCGCCAACGACCTCTACCGGCGCGGACTGCGCGACTTCCCCATCGAATACCCGGAGCCGGCTCCCTTCCCCGTCTAGCCGCCGCGCCCCGGATCCCCCCGTCCCACCGCGTCGCCGGCGTCCCCACCGCAGTGCCGCATCCCCCCGCTCAGGAAGAAGGAGACCGTGTCCCCGAGACCAGTCCCCCACCGCACCATCGCCGTCGTCCTCGCCGGCGGCACCGGCCAGCGCATCGGGCTCGAGATACCCAAGCAGCTGCTCAAGATCGCCGGGAAGCCGATCCTGGAGCACACCCTGCACGTCTTCGAGAACGCGCCGGACGTCGACGAGGTGCTCCTCCTGATGACGCCCGCCTACGTGGAGGACGCCCGCCGCATCGTCGAGCGGGCCCGCCTCGGCAAGGTCACCGCGGTCCTGGCCGGCGGCTCGACCCGCAGCGAGACCACCCGCATCGCCATCCGCGCCGCCGCCGAGCGGCTCGCCGAGGGCGAGGACTGCAACCTCCTCTTCCACGACGCCGTGCGCCCGCTGCTCTCGCAGCGCGTGGTGCGCGAGTGCGTCGAGTCCCTGGAGCGCTACCAGGCCGTCGACGTCGCCATCCCCTCCTCCGACACGGTCATCGTGACCCGGACCCACGGCGACGACGGCGAGTTCATCACCGAGGTGCCCGACCGCTCCCGGCTGCGCCGCGGCCAGACCCCGCAGGGCTTCCGCCTGTCCACCATCCGCGCCGCGTACGAGCGGGCGGCCGCCGACCCGTTCTTCCAGGCCACCGACGACTGCTCCGTGGTCGTGAAGTACCTGCCGGACGTCCCGGTCCACGTGGTCACCGGCGACGACTACAACATGAAGGTCACTCAGCCCGTCGACGTGTTCATCGCCGACAAGCTGTTCCAGCTCGCCTCCCACGCCGCGCCCGCCCAGGCCGGCGAGGCCGCCTACCGCGAGCAGCTGGCCGGCAAGACGATGGTGGTCTTCGGCGGCTCGTACGGCATCGGCGCCGACATCTGCCGCATCGCCGAGGGCTTCGGGGCCCGCGTCTATGCCCTGGGCCGCTCCACCACCGGCACGCACGTGGAGAACCCGGCCCACGTCGAGGAGGCCCTGGCCAAGGCCTACGGCGAGACCGGCCGCATCGACTACGTCGTCAACACCGCGGGCGTGCTGCGCGTCGGCCGCCTCGACGAGGCCGACAACGACACCGTCCGCGAGGCGCTGGAGGTCAACTACCTCGCGCCCGTGAACATCGCCCGGACCGCGTACAAGTACCTCAGCGAGACCGGGGGCCAGCTGCTGCTGTTCACCTCCAGCAGCTACACCCGCGGCCGCGCCGAGTACAGCCTGTACTCCTCCACCAAGGCCGCCATGGTCAACCTGACCCAGGCGCTGGCCGACGAGTGGGCCGAGGACGGCATCCGCGTCAACTGCGTGAACCCCGAGCGCACGGCCACCCCCATGCGCACCAAGGCCTTCGGCCAGGAGCCCGCGGGCTCGCTGCTGACCTCCGAGTCGGTGGCGCTGACCTCCTTGGACGTGCTGCTCTCCGAGATGACCGGCCACGTGATCGACGTACGCAGGCAGGACCCGACCTCGACCCCGGCGCAGCGCTCCGGTTTCGAGGAGGCGCTCGCGAACGTGCTGATCCAGACCACGGAGGACCAGGGGGTCTAGGCGTGACGTACGCACCCTCCCCGCAGCCGGGCCGCCGCCCGAAGATCTTCGTGGTCGGCGGCTCCAACGCGGTCAGCCGCCCGTACAGCTTCCTGCCGATGGCCGGATGGGCGCAGACGATGCCGCTCTTCCTCACGGACGAGGTGGAGGTGGTGGCCTGCGCCCGGGCTCGGGCCAGCTCCAAGAGCTTCCGCGAACGCGGCCGGCTCCAGTGGATCCTGGAGAACATGGATCCGGGCGACTACCTGCTGTTCGGCTTCGGCCAGAACGACATCAAGCCGGACCCTGGCCTGCACACCGAGCCGTACTCCACCTTCATGGAGCACATGGCCGCGTACGTGCACGGCGCGCGCGAGCGCGGGGGCCACCCGGTGATCTACCTGCCGTACGAGCGGCGGCGGATCGACCGGCACGGCAACGTGGCCCGCTTCCTCGGCGACTACCCGGCCGCCGCCCGGCTGCTGGCCGAGGAGGAGCACGTACCGGTGGTCGACGTGTACGGGCAGAGCCTGCAGTGGTGGGAGGAGCTCGGGCCGGAGGCGAGCAAGGCCGTCTTCGTGTACCTGCGCCGCGGCGAGCCCCTCCAGAAGCACATCCTGGACGGCGACAACGTGCACCTGCGGGCGGAGGGCGCGGTCGAGGTCGCGCGCTTCACCGTGCGCAGCATGCTGGAGCAGGGCATCATCCCGGCCCACTGGGGCCGGGACCTGGACCGCACGCGCTTCGACTACAGCGAGATGGGCTGGCTGGACGAGGAGACCTTCCGCCACCGCACCGCGTCCCGCGTCTCCACGTACCCCGGCGCCTGAGGAGTCGTCCCGTGAACCACCTCCTGTGCCGGGGCCGGGCCCTCGGCGAGGGCGCGGCGCCCAGCGCCGTGTACGCGGCCCTGTACAGCTCGGCCGACCCGCGCCGCGGCGTCGCGCCCGGCGAGACGCTCCAGCTGGGCCTGTCCGTGGCGGCCGACCAGGGCGCCCCGCGCGGCTGCGGCTACCTGCTCCAGGCACCGCTGGCCGAGGCCGCCGACATCGTCGGCATGCAGGGCCTGGAGTACTTCCCCAAGCAGCGCTGGTTCCGCATCCGCGCCGAGGCCGGCGAGACCGCGACCGGCGTCCTGCACCTGCGCGTGCGCGACACGGCCGCGGCCGCGAACCGGCGGATCCGGCCGCAGATCATGGTCGGCGTCCCGGACGCGAGCGGGCGCAGGACCATCCGCACGGCGAAGCTCGACGCCGAGGCGCTGCCGCTGCGGGCGCCCGCCGCCCGGGGCCTGCGCCTGACGGCCGCGCCGGGCGGATCCGGCTCGGTGAACGTGCTGTCCGCGTGCCCCGCGGGCAGTACGGCGATCGGGGTGTCGGCGCCCCGCCACGGCGATGCGCAGCTGTCGTACGACGGCTGGGTGACGTACAGCCCGGCGCCCGGTTTCAGCGGGTACGACCGGTTCACGTACACGGTGGGCACCCCTTCCGGGGAGCAGCAGACCTCGCACGTGAACGTCTTCGTGGGCTCCCTGGACCACGCCCCGGGAGCCTTCCCGGCGCACCCGACGGAGGTCGCGTTCCGGCCCTGGCAGTGGCCGGAGCTGACCGGCGAGATGCCCTGGCCCCGCCCCGACCAGTCCGCGCACACCCGATGAGGAACCCAGCAGCATGAACACCGCCGTCGTGAGCCCCGCCGACGTCAAGGACGTGTCCGTCGCGATCCGGGTCTCCAACCAGGCCGCGGCGCTCGACGCCTGCCTGGCGTCCGTCCTCGCGCAGACCATCGGCACGGACCGGCTGGAGATCATCGGCGTCGACGACGGGTCGACGGACGAGAGCGGCTCGGTCCTGGCCAGGGCCGCGCACCAGTACCCGGCGTTCGTCCGCGTGGGGCAGGTGTCGCAGGGGCTGAGCCCGGCGGCGGCCCGCAACTGGGCGCTGAGCCAGGTGCGCGGACGGTACGTCATCTTCCTGGAGGCGACGGACCGGCTGGCGCCGGACGCCCTGGAGCGGATGGTCGCGGCGGCCGATGCCAACGAGGCCGACGTGGTGCTGGGCAAGCTGGAGAGCTCGGGCCGGCACCCGGTCGCGACGTCGATGTTCCGCAAGAACCAGGCGTACACCGATGCGTACACCTCGCGCGTGTACTGGTCGCTGACCCCGGACAAGCTGTTCCGCACCGGCCTGCTGCACCGCCGCGCCCTGGTCTTCCCCACCGACACGCCGATCGGCGACGACCAGGTCTTCACCGCCGGCGCGTACCTCGGCGCGGACAACGTGTCGGTCGTCGGCGATGCGGTCTGCGTCATCAAGGGCCCCTCGCCCGCCAACCGGGCCACCCTCTCGGACCGGGTCGCGCTCGCCTCGCGGATGCTGGCGCTGATCGCCTCGCAGCTGCCGCCGGGCCCGCGCCGGGACCGGCTGCAGTCGCGCCACCTGGAGGTGGAGCTCGGCAAGGCCACCGCGGCGGCGCTGCTGTCGGCGACCGACCCGGCCGAGCGGGACCAGGCGCTGTGGGCCGCGGCCGAGGTGCTGCGGGGCCAGGCGGCGCCGGGGGCGCTGGCGCTGCTGCCGCGGACGGTGGCCGTGCGGTTCGCGCTGCTCGCGCAGGGCCGGTTCGCGGAGGCGCAGGCGATGGCCGCGTTCGAGGCCGACAAGGACCGGCCGGCCGTCCGCAAGACGGTCGAGAACGGCCGGGTCTACACGACGCTGCCGTTCTTCCGTGATCCGCAGGTCCCGCTGCCGGACGAGCTGTTCGACATCACCGGTGACATGACGGTCAGCCAGCAGCTGCAGCGGGCCCGCTGGGACGGGCCGATGCTGCTGCTCGACGGCTACGCCTTCTTCGAGCAGCTGTCGACGAAGGACCGGGCCACCCGGGTGGTGCTGCGGGAGCGGACCAGCGGCGCGCAGGAGAGCCACGCGGTGACGGCCCGCCGGGACGACACCCTGACCAACTCCAAGGGCAAGGCCCGGGCGATGGGCCGGTTCTCGGCGCGCGTGAACCTGGCGCAGACCTCCAGCGGCTGGCCGCTGCCGCCGGGCACCTGGGACCTGTACCTCTCCGTGTCCTTCGAGGGAGTCCGGCAGGAGGTGCGGCTCGGCGCGCGGCGCGCGCCCGAGCTGGACACGACGGCCCGGATGCCGGTGCGGATCGCGGACGCGCCCGGTGCGCCGGGAATGGAGCTGGCCGCCACCCCGTACTACACGCAGGACGGCGGCCTGAGCATCGAGGTGGTGCAGCGGGCTCCGCTGCCCGGGAGCGCCTGAGCCGGACGTGCTCGGGCACGCGCTCTACGCCAGCGGCTCCCACGGGCCGAAGGCCAGCCCCTGGGCGCCGGTGTCCTGGCGGGCGCACATCGGGGCGCCCGTCTCGTCGAACGCGGCGACGACGATCCGGCCGGCCGCATCGACCGCCACCTGCGGGGCGTAGGCCCCGTGGCCGCCGAGGGAGGCCCACCAGGTGCCGTAGCCCTCGTTCTCGGTGACGTACGCGGTGACCTCGATGTCGCGCTCGGCGCCGGTCTGCGCGAGCACCGTGCAGTCGTAGCCCCCGACCATGGCGCGCGCGACGCCGGGCGCGCCGCGCCCGCCCGCCCCGCCGAGGCTCATCAGCCCGCCCTGGACGCCCGGTCGGGCGGCCCGCCAGGCGACGAGCGAGCCGTCGCCCGGGTAGCGCCAGAAGTACGTGACCCTGCGGGCGCCCGTCTCGCAGACGGCCGGGCTGCCGGGGACGACCGGCGTGGGGATGGTCTCGGCGAGCCCGAAGCGGCCCTGGCCGATGCCGATCCAGCGGTCGGCGCCGGAGGGCCCGAGGGCGAGCATCTCCAGCTGCCCGCCGGCCGGCATCAGCGGGGTCACGTCGCCGCGGTAGCTCTGTGCGGCGACCGGCTTCCAGCCGCCCCAGGCGCCCTCGGCGTTGCGGCTGCGGCGCAGGATGCCGGAGTGCTGGAGGGAGACGATGACGTGGATCGAGCCGGAGCGCTGGTTGACGGCGATGCGCGGGGGGCCGGTCAGCCGGTCGTCGGCGGGGCCGCCGCGCAGGCCGGGAACGCCCAGTCCGTGCCAGTCGATCATGCCGCGGCCGGACTGGAACTGGGTGGAGACGATGACTTCCGGTCGCTCCGAGCCGTCGTCCGCGGCCCTGAGCGCGACGAAGTGCACGTACCCCTCGCGGCTCTGCGCCATGGCGGCGGGGCCGAGCCAGCCGGGGACCTCGAAGGAGTCCGGGCCGGTCCAGCCGCTGTGCGGGGCCTCGGCCTCGGTCCAGCGGCGCAGGCCGTCCCGGGTGCAGGCGTACGCCGTCAGACGGCCGTCGGCCCCGGCGAACAGCCACTTTCCGGCCGGCGGGGAGGTCCGGCGCGGACCCGGTCCACCCGTGCGGGCGTCCTGCGTCCCGGGAGCCGAAGAGGCGGATCCGTTCCCGCCTTTGCCTCGGTTCACGCCGCTGTCCACCCTTCTGCCGACTATGTCCGAGCCCGAGGAGCCGGGCCTTCACCCGAAAGAACCAGCCACTCGAAAGCGTGTCTTATGATGCACCCCATTCGATGATAGAAGGGCACTGCCTCCATGACCGACCGCCCCTCGGCCCCCTCTCCGACGCCCGGGCGCAAGCCCCGGCGCGGCGGCCGGCGCGTCCTGCGGATCCTTCTGCTGACCGTGGCAGTGCTCGTCCTCGCGGCCGGCGGGGCGGGCTGGTGGGCGTACAGCCACCTGAACGGCAACATCGACAGCGTCGACCTGGACCAGGCGATCGGCGACAACCGCCCGAAGAAGGTCGTACCCGGAGCGCAGAACGTCCTCGTCCTCGGCTCCGACTCGCGCGCCGGCGCCAACGCGGACCTGGACCACGGCGACGTCAGCGGCGCCCGCTCGGACACGGCCATGCTGATTCACCTCCCCGAGGGGCGCTCCAAGGCCACCGCGATCAGCATCCCGCGCGACACCCTGATATCCCGGCCCGAGTGCAAGGACTCCGACGGCAAGACCGTCGAGGGCGCCGACCGGGTGATGTTCAACTCCGTCTACTCGCTCGCCGGACCGGCCTGCGTGGTCAAGACCGTCGAGCAGATGTCGGGCATCCGCGTGGACCACTTCGTCGAGGTCGACTTCGCCGGCTTCAAGGGGCTGGTGGACGCGCTCGGCGGGGTCACCGTCACCCTGGACAAGCCGATGAGCGGGGCGAAGGGCGGCCTGAAGCTGGATGCCGGCACCCACCGGCTGAACGGCACCGACTCGCTGAAGTTCGTCCGCACCCGCTACGGGTACGGCGACGGCAGCGACCTCGGCCGCATAGGTCTGCAGCAGCAGTTCATGATGGCGATGCTCTCCGAGATCAAGAAGCAGGACGCCCTCGGCAGCCCGGCCCGCCTCTACAAGCTCGCCGACGCCGGCACCAAGTCGCTGACCACGGACTCCGAACTCGCCTCGCTGACCGCGCTGTCCGACTTCGCCCAAAGCATGAAGGGCGTCAACCCGGACACCATGGAGACGATCATGCTCCCGGTCGCGTACGACAAGGTGGACCCCAACCGCGTGGTGGTCGCACAGCCGCAGGCGGGCCGGCTCTGGGAGGCCCTGCGCACCGACCAGGCGATCCCGGCGGACGCGAAGAAGTCCCCGGCCACGGCGAACAAGGGCTGAAGACCCGCGCCGCACCCGGGATGCGGGTGCGGCGCCGGTGCGCAGGCGGCCCGTGCGTCAGAAGGTGGCGTCCCGGCCGGCCTTGCCGAGGCGGCTGTGGTGGCGCCCGTACAGGAAGTACACGAAGAAGCCGATCACCATCCAGATCCCGAACCGCAGCCAGGTCTCGGCCGGCAGGTTGAGCATCAGCCAGAGCGAGGCGGCGATCGACAGGATCGGAACCACCGGCACCCACGGGGTGCGGAAGGCCCGGTGCAGGTCGGGGCGGGTGCGGCGCAGGATGATGACGCCCAGCGCAACGACCACGAAGGCGAACAGCGTGCCGATGTTCACCAGTTCCGCGAGCTTCTCCAGGCTGGTGAAGCCGGCGATGACGGCGATGACCACGCCGAGCAGGACCGTCGCCCGGTAAGGGGTGCGGAACTTCGGGTGGGTGACCGAGAAGACGCGCGGCAGCAGCCCGTCACGGCTCATCGCGAAGAACACCCGGGTCTGCCCCAGCAGCAGGATCATGCAGACGGTGATCAGGCCGACGGAGGCGCCGAGGCTGATGGCGCCGGCGAAGAAGGGCTGGTTCACCGATTTGAAGGCCTCGGCGAGCGGGGCGGTGGGCGACATCTGCGTGTAGTGCTGCATACCGGTGACCACGACCGTCACGGCCACGTAGAGCACCGTGCAGATGAGCAGCGAGCCCAGGATGCCGCGCGGCATGTCCCGTTGGGGGTTCTTGGTCTCCTCGGCGGCGGTGGCCACCACGTCGAAGCCGATGAAGGCGAAGAAGACCAGGGAGGCGGCGGTGAAGATGCCCATGACGCCGAAGTTGGTGGGCGCGTACCCGAACATCAGCTGGACCAGCGGGGCCTTCCAGCCGCTGCCTCCGGCCTGCGGCTCGGCCGGCGGGATGAACGGCTTGTAGTTGTCCGCCTTGATGAAGAACAGGCCCGCGATGATGACGAGCAGGACCACGGTCACCTTGATGGCGACGACGATCGCGGTGATGCGGGCCGACAGCTTCGTCCCGACGACGAGGATCGCGGTCAGCGCCAGGACCAGCAGGAAGGCCAGCAGGTCGAAGGTGCCGCCCTCGTCGGGCCCGGAGAGCCCCACGGGCAGGCTCCAGCCGAGGTTGGTGTGCATGAGGGCGCGCACGTAGCCGGACCAGCCGACCGCCACGACGGCGGTGCCGAGGGCGAATTCGAGCACCAGGTCCCAGCCGATGATCCAGGCGGGCAGCTCGCCGATGGAGGCGTACGAGAAGGTGTACGCGGAGCCCGCCACCGGCACGGTGGACGCGAACTCGGCGTAGCACAGCGCCGCCAGGGCGCAGACCACGCCCGCCGCCACGAAGGCGAGGGCGGTGGCGGGACCGGCATTGTTCCGGGCGGCGATGCCGGTGAGAACGAAAATGCCGGTGCCGATGATGACGCCCACACCGAAGACGGTCAGGTCCCAGGCGGAGAGCGACTTGCGGAGCGCGTGTTCCGGCTCCTCCGTGTCCCGGATGGACTGTTCCACCGTCTTGGTGCGGAAGGGGCTGTTGAGATCCGTACTCACCGACGCACCTCCGAAAGGTGACGACGCACACAGACGGGCCGGGAGGCCCACCCCTACCAGGGTGATCTCCCGGCCCGTGACGTGCAACCGCGCATCGGTCCACGGACCGGCGCGCCAGGCGGTTTTCGGAACTAGTCGACCGCGGCGGCCGGCTCGCTGTCGAAACGGCCGTCCAGCTTGGCGACCAGACCGGTGACCTGCCGGGCGATGTCCGGTGCGGTCAGGCCGATCTCCGCCAGGATCTCCTTGCGCAGGGCGTGGTCGAGGAAGCGCTGCGGGATGCCGAAGTCGCGCAGCGGTACGTCGACGCCCGCGTCGCGCAGCGCCTGCGAGACGGCGGCGCCCACACCGCCGGTGCGGCCGTTGTCCTCGACGGTGACGACCACGCGGTGCTGTTCGGCGAGCGGGGCGAGGGCCTCGTCGACCGGCTTGACCCAGCGCGGGTCGACGACGGTGGTGGAGATGCCCTGCTTGTCGAGGAGGTCGGCGATCTCCAGGCACATCGGGGCGAGCGCGCCGACCGAGACGAGCAGTACGTCCGGACGGGTGACCTCGGGGGCGGGGGCGCGCAGCAGGTCCATGCCGCCGATCCGGCCGATGGCCGGGACGGCCGGGCCCACGACGCCCTTGGAGAAGCGAACCACGGTCGGGGCGTCCTTGACCTCCACGGCCTCGCGCAGCTGGGCTCGCAGCTGCTCGGCGTCGCGCGGGGCGGCGAGCCTGAGGCCGGGGACGACCTGCAGGATCGACATGTCCCACATGCCGTTGTGGCTGGCACCGTCGTCGCCGGTGACGCCGGCCCGGTCCAGGACGAAGGTGACGCCGCACTTGTGCAGGGCCACGTCCATCAGGACCTGGTCGAAGGCACGGTTGAGGAAGGTGGCGTACACGGCGAAGACCGGGTGGACGCCGCCCGTGGCCAGGCCCGCCGCGGAGGTCGCGCCGTGCTGCTCGGCGATGCCGACGTCGTAGATGCGGTCCGGGAAGGCCTCGGCGAACTTGTTGAGGCCGACCGGGTGGAGCATGGCGGCGGTGATGCCGACGACGTCCGGGCGCTCGTGGCCGATCTTGACCATCTCGTCGGCGAAGACGGAGGTCCAGCTGGCGGCGGCGGTCTTCACCGGCAGGCCGGTGTCGGGGTGGATGACGCCGACCGCGTGGAAGCGGTCCGCCTCGTGCTCCAGGGCCGGGGTGTAGCCGCGGCCCTTCTGGGTGAGGCAGTGGACGATGACCGGGCCGCTGAAGCGCTTGGCGCGCTGGAGGGCGGACTCCAGGGCCTCGATGTCGTGGCCGTCGATGGGGCCGATGTACTTCAGGCCCAGGTCCTCGAACATGCCCTGCGGGGCGATGAAGTCCTTCAGGCCCTTCTTGGCGCCGTGCAGGGTCTCGAAGAGCGGCTTGCCGACGACGGGCGTGCGCTCCAGGATCTCCTTGCCGCGGGCGAGGAAGCGCTCGTAGCCGTCGGTGGTGCGCAGGGTGGCCAGGTGGTTGGCGAGGCCGCCGATGGTGGGGCCGTACGAGCGCTCGTTGTCGTTGACGACGATGACCAGCGGGCGGTCCTTGGCGGCGGCGATGTTGTTCAGCGCCTCCCAGGCCATACCGCCGGTGAGGGCGCCGTCGCCGATGACCGCGGCCACGTGGTGGTCGGCGCGGCCGAGGACCTCGTTCGCCTTGGCCAGGCCGTCGGCCCAGCCCAGCACCGTGGAGGCGTGGGAGTTCTCGATCACGTCGTGCTCGGACTCGGCGCGCGAGGGGTAGCCGGACAGGCCGCCCTTGGTGCGCAGGCCGGCGAAGTCCTGGCGGCCGGTGAGGAGCTTGTGGACGTAGGCCTGGTGGCCCGTGTCGAAGAGGACCTTGTCCTTGGGCGATTCGAAGACCCGGTGCAGGGCGATCGTCAGTTCGACCACGCCGAGGTTGGGGCCGAGGTGCCCGCCGGTCTTGGAGACGGCGTCGACGAGGAAGGACCTGATCTCGGCGGCGAGCTGAACCAGCTCCTCCTGGCTGAGCCGGTCCAGATCGCGCGGTCCCTTGATGCGGGTCAGCAGCACCCGTGCCTCCTTGCAGTTGCTTGCTGGTCTGTCGAGTCTAATGTTCCGTCGCCGACCGCGGTCATCGGGCTGCCGCAGGCGGGTCACAGCTTTGTCATCCTGTACGGATTCGTCCGATGTCACACATCACATTCGGGCGTATTCCCCCACAGTTGCCCGCATGTGCGTACCTCCCGGATGCACGCACAGGTGCCCGGCGCCACCGCTGGGGTGGCACCGGGCACTGTGACCGGTCTGACCGCGCCGGGGCGCGGTGTCAGGCGCGTCCGGCCGTCTTCTGGGTCTTGCGGGTGACCGAGTCGATCACCACGGTGGCCAGCAGCACCGCACCGGTGATCATGTACTGGATGGGCGTGGCGATTCCCTCGAGAGCCAGACCGTACTGGATCGAGGTGATGACCATGACGCCGAGGAGGGCGTTCCAGGTCCGGCCACGGCCGCCGAAGAGGCTGGTGCCGCCGATCACGGCCGCCGCGATCACGTTCATCAGCAGGTCGCCGGCGCCGGCGCTCTGGTTGGCCGCCGCGATCTTGGAGCACCAGAAGAGCCCGCCGATGGCGGCGAAGGTGCCCGCGATGGAGAACACCGCGATGCGGATGCCGGCGACGTTGATGCCCGCGCGACGGGAGGCCTCGACGCTGCCGCCGAGGGCGAACACGTTGCGGCCGAAGGTGGTGCGGCGCAGGAGGAAGTCCGTACCGACCAGGACCAGGACGAAGAGCACCACCGCGAGCGGGAGGCCCTTGTACTGGTTGAACACCGCGGCCGGGCCGAAGGTGAACACCGCGAGCAGGCCGGTGCGCAGCAGGATCTCGCTGGTGGGGCGGGAGGGGACGCCCGCGGCCTGGCGGCGGCGGTTGTCGGAGAACGCGGCCAGGAAGTACGCGGCCGTGGCGACGGCGGCCAGGCCGTAGGCGGCGGCCACGTCGGAGAAGTAGTACGTGGTGAGCTGGCCCACGGCACCGTCGGCGTCGATGTTGATCGTGCCGTTGCTGCCGAGGATCTGCAGCATCGCGCCGGACCAGAACAGCAGGCCCGACAGGGTGACGGCGAAGGCCGGCGCGCCGATCTTGGCGAAGAAGAAGCCGTGGATCGCACCGATCAGGGCGCCGCCCGCGACGGCCGCGAGGATCGCGACCCACTCGTTGACGCCGTTGGTGACGGCCAGGACGGCGAAGAGGGCGCCCGCGACACCGCTGACGGAGCCGACGGACAGGTCGATCTCGCCGAGCAGCAGCACGAAGATGATGCCGACGGCCATCATGCCGGTGGCGACCATCGTGATCGCGATGTTGGTGAGGTTCTCCGGGGAGAGGAAGTTCGAGTTCAGCCCCTGGAAGATGCCCCAGATGACGATCAGGCCGATGACGACCGGGAGGGAGCCCAGGTCTCCGGCCTTCATCTTGCGGCCGAACTCGCTCAGGTAGCCGGACAGGCCCTGCTCGCGCACGAGCAGGCGCGGGTCCACTGCGGGAATGGCGTCGGCCGGGGCAGCGGGGTTGGCCAGCTTGGCCACGTCCTCCGCGGTGTGGTGCCCCGCGGTGTGGTGTTCGGTGCTCACTTGCGCGCCTCCCCGGTGCGGGCCGCCCGGCGGGTCACGGCGTTGTCCGTGGCTCCGGTGATGGCGGAGATGATCTCTTCCTGCGAGGTTTCGGCGACCTTGAAGACACCGTTGTTGCGGCCGAGCCGCAGCACCGCCACCCGGTCGGCGACGGCCTTCACATCGGCCATGTTGTGGCTGATGAGGATGACCGCGTGGCCGCGCTCGCGCAGCCGCTCCACCAGGTCGAGGACCTGTGCGGTCTGCTCGACGCCGAGGGCGGCGGTGGGCTCGTCGAGGATGACGAGCTGCGGCTCGCCGAGCATCGAGCGGGCGATCGCCACGGTCTGGCGCTGGCCGCCGGAGAGCGAGGCGATGGGGATGCGGACACTGGGGATCCGGATGGACAGGGTGGTCAGGAGCTCGCGGGCGCGGCGCTCCATCTCCACCTCGTCCAGGACGCCGCGGCGCTTGAGCTCGCGACCCAGGAAGAGGTTGCCGACGACGTCGATGTTGTCGCACAGCGCGAGGTCCTGGTAGACCGTCGCGATGCCCAGGTTCTGGGCGTCGTGGGGCTTGCCGATCGAGACCGGCTTGCCTTGCCACTCGATGACGCCGTCATCGATGGGGTGGACGCCGGCGATCGTCTTGACGAGCGTGGACTTGCCGGCGCCGTTGTCGCCGACCAGGGCGACCACCTCGCCGGAGTGGATCTCGAGCTCTACGTCGGTGAGCGCCTGGACGGCACCGAATCGCTTCGAGACCCCTCGCAACGCCAGCACGGGCGCAGCGGACACATGAACCATCTCCTTCGCCGCCTGACCGGCGGGGATGTCGTGCAGAAAGTGCAGGAGCGGGGTGGATGAGGAATCGTTTCTGCCCGGCGCCCCGCGGTGGCGGGGAAAGCGGGGGCGGGGCGCCGGGCAGGCGCGGGGGTCCCGGTGGACCGGAGGCCGCGGGGGCGGGCCTCCGGCCGACAGGGACGCTGTGGCCTCGCACCGCCGCAGGGCCGGTGCGGGGCCTCGGCCGGCCCGAATCGGGCCGGCGTGGCCTGCGTGCGGCCCGGACGGGGGCCGCGGGGGCCTACTTCAGGCCGAGGGCGGAGCAGGCGGCCGCGTACTTGTCGGTGCAGATCTCGTCGGCCGTGTAGACACCGTCCTTGATGACAGTGTCCTTGATGTTGCTCTTGGTCAGCGAGACGACCGGGACGAGGACCGAGGGCACGTCCTTGGTGGTGGGGCTGTCGTACTTCGACGTGGCCACCGCGTCGAGCTTCTCGCCCTTGGCGAGGGCGACGGCCATCTTGGCGGCGGCCTCGGCCTCGGGGGCGTACGGCTTGTAGACGCTCATGAACTGCTCACCGGCGACGATGCGCTGCACGCCGGCGAGTTCGGCGTCCTGGCCGGTGACCGGGGGCAGCGGGTTCATGCCGGCGGCCTTCAGGGCGGTGATGATGCCGCCGGCCATGCCGTCGTTGGCGGAGTAGACGCCGATGATCTTGTCCTTGCCGAGCGCGGAGATCGCGCCCGCCATGTTGGTGTTGGCGTTCTCCGGCTTCCACTCCTTGGTGTCGTACTCCTTGCCGACGTTCACCTTGCCGTCGAGGACGGAGTGGGCGCCCTTCTTGAACAGGGCGGCGTTGGGGTCGGTGACCGACCCGTTCATCATGACGATGTCGCCGTCCTTGGCCTTGTCGCCCAGGGCCTCCAGCAGGGCCTTGCCCTGGACCTTGCCGACCTCTTCGTTGTCGAAGGAGGTGTAGGCGTCGATCGGGCCCTCGGCGAGGCGGTCGTAGGAGACGACCGGGATGCCGGCGTCCTTGGCCCGCTTGACCGCGCCGGCGATCGCCTTGGAGTCGACCGCGTCGACGATCAGGACGTTCACCTTGTTGGTGATCATCGTGTCGACCTGCGAGTTCTGCGTGGTCGCGTCCTGCTTGGCGTTGGCGTAGACGACCGTGCCCTTGCCACCGGTGAGCTCGGCGACCTTCTTCTCGATGAGCGGCTTGTCGAACTTCTCGTAGCGCGCGGTCTGGTTCTCGGGCAGGAGCAGACCGATCTTGATGGCCCCGCCGGAGGCCGCGGCGGAGGCGGCGGACTCCTTCGGCTTGGTGCCGGCTTCCTTGGCACTGCCACAGGCGGCGAGGGACACGGCCGCAGCGCCGGCGGCGACGACAACGGCAGCTCTACGCATACGCGCGTTCATTTCCTGAACCTCCCTGACGAGGCCGCAACACTGCGGCCGAGGTGGGTGTGAGTCAACCTCGGCCGCAAGTTTGTCGTCAAGGAGTGAATCCTTAACGAGATGACAACGGTGCCATCCGTTATCTAACTGAAGGCAAGAGCTTCAGCGACGGCGAATCGGTCAAAAGGGTTGAATCGCCCATCTCGCTGAGCACCAGGGCCAGTGCCCCCAGCACCTCGGCCCGGGCCCCCAACGAGCCGGTGAGAACGGAGAGTTGGCGGGCCGCGCTGGGGATCGCGTACCGCCCCACGGACTCGCGTATGGGCGCCAGCACCAGCTCACCGGCCTCGGCGAGCGAACCGCCCAGCACCACGCGGCTCGGGTTCAAAACGTTGCAGAGGTTCGCGACGCCACTACCCACATGGCGGCCTACGTCGGCGATGACCCGGCGGCACCCCGGGTCGCCCTCGCGGGCCAGCTCCACCACCCGCTCCATCGTCAGCTCCGGCCCGTGCGTGCTCTGCAGCAGCGGCAGCACGTACCGGGCGGCGGCGAAGGTCTCCAGGCAGCCGCGGTTGCCGCAGCGGCAGACGGGGCCGGACTCGTCGAGCGTGATGTGCCCGATCTCCCCCGCCGTGCCGCCCGGGCCCCGGTAGATCTGGCCGTTTATCACCAGGCCGGCGCCCACACCGCTCGCCACCTTGATGTACGCGAGGTCCTTGACCCCCCGGCCGCTGCCCCACACCAGCTCGCCCAGCGCGCCGAGGTTGGCGTCGTTGTCCACGTACACCGGCACGCCCAGGCGCTGCGAGAGCTCCTGGCGCGGGTTGATCCCCGACCAGCCCGGCAGGATCGCGGTGGAGCCGAGCGTCCCGGACTCCACGTCGATCGGACCGGGGACGCCGAGGCCGACGCCGATGACCTTCTCCAGGCCGACCCCTATGGTCTGGATAAGCTGTCCGACCAGGGCTTCCGCCCGGTCGAAGCCGTCTTGCCAGGAGGCGTCCACGTCGAGCGGGGCCGACTCCTCGGCCAGCACCTGGTGGGCCAGGTTGCCGACCGCGACCCGCAGGTGGGTGTGGCCGAAGTCCACGCCGATGACGATGCCCGCGTCGCCGCTGAGGGAGACGCTGCGCGCCCGGCGGCCGCCCGAGGAGGTGTCCGTGACCTCGACGGTCCCGCCGTCCTTGAGTTCCCGGACGATGTTGGAGACCGTGGCCGCCGACAGTCCGGTGGACCGGGCGATCTCCGCCTGGGTCAGCGAACCCGCGAGCCGCACGGCCCGCACGACCCGTTCGAGATTCGCGCGGTGCAGCGAAGACTGCGATCCGGGAGTCTGCACGACTCATCCACTCCTGCCCATAAGCGACGGCGACCGTCGCCCCCCGGCCGGCGATCGCGGCTGCTGGCTCCGAGACCCCGGCGTCTCTACAACTTGTGAACCTTAAGTCGAGCCTTTGGGCCTCCACACGTCAAGAGGCGGACACATCACGAAACGGGCCTACCCGGTCATAAGTATGAGAGACAACCTTCTAGATCGTGCTCCGGCCGCCGGGTGCACCGGTCCGCTGCGGCCCGGCCGACTCGCTCCGACCCCGCCCCGGTGTACAGGGCATCGCCCCGAAAGAAGCGGCACGGCACCCGGATCCGCTGACGCCGGCCGGAGCGCAGGCCCCCTCCAACTCACGCCGCCAGGGACGCTCTTGTGCGTTCTGGATCACACGGGAACCGCCGCGCCCCCTACGCTGACAGAGTCGAGCCGCAAGGAGAAAGGCGAGGCCGCCATGTCACCTGGTGCTACTCCGGGGCCGTACGACAACCCCGTCGCGTTCGGGCAGAGAGTCCAGATCTACCGCAACCGCCGAGGCATGACCCGCGAGCAGTTGGCGGGACTCCTCGGCCACCATCCGTCCTGGGTCAAGAAGATCGAGACCGGCACCCTGCAGATGCCGCGGCTGCCGGAGATCCTCCGCATCGCCGAGATCCTCCGCGTCCGCCGGCTGAACGACCTCGTGGGCGAGGTCGGGGCCGAACCGCACGTCGACCTGTTCGTCGGGCCGGGGCACGACAGGCTTCCGGCCGTCGCCGCCGCTCTGGACGCGTTCCCCTCCTCCGGCGACCGCCAGGCGCCGACGGCCGCCTACCTGCGGGCCGCCCTGGACTCCGCCTGGTCGGCACGGCACGACGCACCGCACCATCGGGAGGTGCTGGGCGGACTGCTCCCCGGCCTCATCCGCGACGCCCGGCTGCTGGTGCGCCAGGCGGACAGGGCACAGGACAGGCGCACGGCGCAGGCGCTGCTGGCCGAGGTGTACTTCCTCGCCCAGTTCTTCGTCGCCTACCAGCCGGATCCCTCGCTCCTGTGGCGCATCGCCGACCGCGGCATGGTCGCGGCGCAGGAATCCGAGGATCCCCACGCGATCGGAGTGGCGGCCTGGCTCACGGCGCAGGCCCACCGCGACTCGGGCCCCGGCCACTACGACGCGGCGGACGCCGTCGTCATGGACGCGCTGCGGCTCTTGGAACCGCTCCTGCCGGGCGCTCCCGTCGACGTCCGGGCCGTGGCGGGCGCTCTGAGGTTCGAGGCGGGCTTCACCGCAGCCCGGCGCAGGGACAGCGGCACGGCTTGGGGCTGGTGGGACCGGGCCGACCTGATCGCCCAGCGGCTCCCCGCGGCCTACTTCCACCGCGTGACCAGCTTCGGCCGGGCCGTGATGGGCGCCCACGGCGTCACGGTCGCCGTGGAGCTGCGCGCCGGGGGCGAGTCCGTACGGCAGGCCAACCGCGCCGGGGCCCTGTCCATCGCCTCCCGTCCGCGAAGGGCCCGGCACCGGATCGAGCAGGCCCGTGCGTACTACCTCGACGGCCAGTACGAGACGGCGCTGAGCACGCTGGAGCAGGCCCACGCGACGGCACCGGAGACGGTCCGGTACAACGGCTACGCGAAGCGGATGGTGCTGGAGGAGGCGGCCTCCCGGACGCCCGAGCGCCGGCAGCGCGCGAGCCGGCTCGCCGTGGACATCGGCATGCCGGCTGCCTGAGCAAGGGAGGCCGAAACCCGGCCCCTCATCCGCCCGCCGGGCACCTACCGTCGTCCCATGACCCGCGGACGACGGTAGGGAGCAGCCGTGCACGGCGAAGAGGGGCATGACCGGGAACAGGAAGCGGTCGGGATCGGGTTCACCGACTTCGGCGCGCTGATCCTCGACCTCGCGAACGCCATCGAGGCGGCCGTCGAGGCCGAGGCCGAGCGGGACGTCGTCGCGGCGCTCACCACCGAGCCCGCACCACCGGAGCTGGCCCGGCTGACCGACCGGCTGATCACGCACTGCAAGACCCTCGCGGTCGGCCTCGGCGAGATCCCCGCGCCCCAGCGCTCCGCGCGGGCGGCCGGCGCCCTGCGGGACTGGGCCGACCTGGCCTCGGCGGACCCGGCGGCGGACGCCCGCCACGACAGGTCCGGCAACCTCGCGTACGCCCGCCTGCTGGCGCTCCTGGCCCGGACCATGCTCAGGGCCCTGCGCGAGCACCGCGCGCGGCGGGCGCCGCATCCGGCTACTTGAGCGTGGCCGAGGTCAGGCCCGCCTGGATCTGGCGCTGGAAGGAGAGGTAGACCACCAGCATCGGGATCATCGCGATGGTCACGCCGGCGAACAGCACCGGCAGGTCCGTCTCGTACCCCATCTGGTACTGCAGCTGGATCAGGCCCTGGGTGAGCATGTAGCGCTCGGGGTCCGAGCCGGTCTGCGGCTGCATCAGCACCGAGGGCAGGATGTACTGGTTCCACTGGCCCAGGACGTTGAAGATCCCGACGCTGATCAGCCCGGGCCGGGCCATCGGGAGCATCACCTGGAAGAAGATCCGGCTGTCGGAGGCCCCGTCGATCACCGCCGCCTCGTGCACGGCCGTCGGCAGCGTACGGAAGAACGAGTGCATGAAGAAGACGGTGAACGGCATCGAGTACGCGACGTACACCAGGATCAGGCCCTGGTAGGTGTTGAGCATGTCGAAGCGCTTGACCATGAAGAACAGCGGGACCAGCGCCAGGAAGACGGGGAACATGGCCCCGCTGACGAAGAAGTAGTAGACGACCCGGTTGCCCGGGAAGGGATAGCGGGCCAGCACGTACGCGGCCATCGAGCCCAGCAGCATGGTCAGCGGGACCGAGAAGGCCATCACGATCAGCGTGTGGGCGAAGTAGTCGCCGATGCCCTTGTCCCAGGCGCGGGAGAACGCGTCGAAGTGCCAGTTCGAGGGCCAGCTGAGGGCCGAGCCGCCGATCTGGGCGTCCGTCTTGAAGGACCCGAGGGTCAGCCAGACGAGCGGCAGGACGATCAGCACCGCCCAGACGGCGAGGAAGCCGTGGGAGAAGACGTTCAGCGCCGTCCCGTCGGAACCGCGCCCGGCGCCCCGCGCAGGGCGGCCGCCGCCGGCCCCGGGCTTCTCCGCCGAGGACTCCCCCGGCGCCTTGATCACTGTGGTCATGGTGGTGGTCTCCCGCTCAGAACTCGATGCGCTCGCGGCGGGTGGCGCGCAGCGTGACGACGGAGAGGATCATGGTCAGGAGGAGCATCACCACGCCCATGGCGCAGGCGTAGCCGCTCTTGCCGAAGTAGAGGAAGTTGCGCATCAGGACCGTGGCCATGACCTCGCTGTGGTGGTCGGGCCCGCCGCCGAACTGGCCGGAGGTCATCGTCGACACCAGCACGAACATGTCCATGGCGGCGATGCCGAGGTAGACCGCGGAGGTCTGCACGGCGTCCCACAGCAGCGGCAGCGTGACCTTCAGGAAGGTCTGGGCGCGCCCCGCGCCGTCGAGGAGGGCGGCCTCGTAGATGTCCTTCGGCACGGACTGCATGGCCGCCGAGAACAGCACGAGGTAGAAGCCGACCCCGTGCCAGACCACCACGAGCAGCAGGCACCACAGGACGAGGTCGGGCTCGTTGAGCCATTCGACGGGGTGGCCGGGGTCGACCAGGCCCAGCCGGGTGAGGAAGCCGTTGAGGAGGCCGCCCTCGTCGCTGCGGTACACGGCGCCGAAGAGGACGGCGAGGATGGCGAGGGAGAGGACCTGCGGGAAGAAGTAGACGATCTTGTAGACGGAGGAGCCGCGCACGCCCCGCACCCCGCCGGCCCCGCTGCGCCCTCCCGCGTTCACCATGAAGGCGAAGAAGAGGGCCAGCAGGATGGTGACGGTCGGGACGAACACCAGGAGCAGCAGGTTGTGCCACAGGGCGCCGCGGAAGACCTCGTCCTTCATCAGGGCCGTGTAGTTGTCCCAGCCCACGAAGTTGAAGGTGGGCGACTGGCCGGACCAGTCGGTGAAGGAGTAGCCGAAGGTCTGGACGTAGGGCCAGATGACGAACGTGAGGTACAGCGCGAGCGGCAGGACGAGGAAGCCGGCGATGAAGCCGATCCGTCCTCGGGTCCGGGCTACGTGGCTCATGGGGTCCGTCCCTGGCGTCAGCTGCGGCGGTTGTTCTTCGCGTTCGGGTCCTTGGCGGCCTTGTCCACCGCGGCCTGGGCCCGCTTGATCCACTCCTTCGGCTGGATGCGCTTGGCCATCAGCTCATTGGACGCGTTCTGGATCTCGTTGTCCATTTCGCTGTACCAGTCGGGGTACAGGTAGTTGAACGTGTTCGCCCCGGCGGCCTTGACGGCGGCCACGGCCGACTGGGTGCCCGGGCGCAGCTTGACGCCCGGGTCGACGCCGTCCTTGACGACGGTGAGCGAGTTGGCCTGCTGGGCGAAGAGCGTCGACCATTCGCGCGACAGCATGGAGCGCAGGAACTCCAGGCCGGCGGGCTTGTTCGCGGCCTTCTCGGGGACGATGAAGGGCTCGCCCGCGCCCGCCCGGATGGCCTCGAAGGGCAGCTTGCTGTCGGCCAGCAGCGGCACGGGCAGGAACTTCATGTCGAAGTCGTCCGGGGTCTGCTTGAGCTGCTCGTTCTCCAGCCACGAGCCGGAGGGGATGAAGGCCGCCTTGTACTGGTTCCAGGCGGTCTGGGACTCGGTGTGCGTCAGGCCGTTGGTGCCGGCCATCAGCAGGCCCTTCTCCACGATCTCGTAGACGGCCTCGACCGCGGCCAGGGCGGCCGGGTTGCCCTCGAAGGCGTTCGGCTCCAGGTTGTCGATGGCCTTCATGGCCTCCAGACCGCCCTTCTTGGCGATCAGGTCCATGATGACGACGTTGATGTAGTACGGGTACTTGCCCTGGTGGGCGAGGCCGCCGATGCCGGCGTCGCGGGCCTTGGTGCAGATGTCGAGGAACTGGTCCCAGGTCTTCGGCTCGGTCCAGCCCTTCTCCTTGAAGAGCTTGCCGGAGTACCAGAAGCCGTACACGGTGTAGACGTAGTAGAGGGCGACGAACTTGCCGCCCTGGGTGCCCTGTTCGATGGTGCCGGGGATCAGGGAGTCGCGGACCTTCTTGGTCGGGTCGTCGAGCGAGGGCGCGTCGAGGACCGGCGTGAGGTCCGCGAGCTGGCCGCCCTTGGCCAGCACGTCGATCTTGATCTGCTGGGCGCCGGAGTCGTCGACGACGTCCGGCGGGTTGCCGCCGTTGAAGCGGGGCTGGAGCTTGGCGGCGATCTCCTGGGTGCCCAGGTGGGAGCTGGTGGTGCCCCATTTCTTGTCGAAGGCGGCCTCCCAGGCCTTCGCGTAGTCGTCGCCGAAACCGCCCTTGAAGACGACGACGTCCAGCTTGCCGTTCTTGGCTACGCCGAACGGGTTCTCCTTGGTCACCGCGGCCTTGTCCGGTCCCTTCGCGGTCGCGTCCCCGCCCGAGGCGCAGGCGGACAGGAAGCCCATCGTCGGCACCGAGACAAGTCCGAGTGCTGCGGAGCGCTTGATCAGGTCACGGCGCCCGAGGCCCTCACCAGTGGATCCCATGCTCATGTCCTCGCCTTCGTCAGAAGTGTGAAGGAGGCCGGAAATCACGACGGTTGCCGCAGATGCGGACATCTCCGCAGCTCCCCGTCCCTCCCCCCGGTCCGGGGCCGCTGCACCGCGGTGGGCCGGACGCGCACAGGTATAGTCCACTCCCGTTCATGTGAGCAAGATCATGCACAGCCATGTCTGTCAGCTTTTCCGAGTTGAGACCTCCGCGAAACCCGGCTCCGCCACCCGGACGCGCGAAAGGGCCGTACCCCCCGATGGGGGATACGGCCCTTTCTGGCGCGATCTCGCGCGCGATCCGTGTTTAGCCGCGGATCAGGTTGCGGAGCACGTACTGCATGATGCCGCCGTTGCGGTAGTAGTCCGCCTCACCGGGGGTGTCGATGCGGACGACCGCGTCGAACTCCACGCCGGAGTCGGTGGTGACCTTCACGGTGCGCGGGGTGGTGCCGTTGTTCAGCTCCTCCACACCGGTGAAGGAGAAGGTCTCCTCGCCGGTCAGGCCCAGGGAGGCGGCCGAGGCGCCCTCCGGGAACTGCAGCGGCAGGACGCCCATGCCGATCAGGTTCGAGCGGTGGATGCGCTCGTAGGACTCGGCGATGACGGCCTTGACGCCGAGCAGCGCGGTGCCCTTGGCCGCCCAGTCGCGGGACGAGCCGGAGCCGTACTCCTTGCCCGCCAGGATGACCAGCGGGATGCCGGCGGCCTGGTAGTTCTGGGAGGCGTCGTAGATGAAGGAGACCGGGCCGCCCTCGACGGTGAAGTCGCGGGTGAAGCCGCCCTCGGTGCCCGGCGCGATCTGGTTGCGCAGGCGGATGTTGGCGAACGTACCGCGGATCATGACCTCGTGGTTGCCGCGGCGGGAACCGTACGAGTTGAAGTCGCGGCGCTCGACGCCGTGCTCGGTGAGGTACTTGCCGGCCGGGGTGTCGGCCTTGATCGCACCGGCCGGGGAGATGTGGTCGGTGGTGACCGAGTCGCCCAGCTTCGCCAGCACGCGGGCGCCGGCGATGTCGGAGACCGGGGTGGTCTCCATGGTCATGCCCTCGAAGTACGGGGGCTTGCGGACGTAGGTGGACTGCGGGTCCCACTCGAAGGTGTTGCCGGTCGGGATCGGCAGCGCCTGCCACTGGGCGTCGCCCGCGAAGACGTCCTGGTAGGACTTGTTGAACATGTCCTCGCCGATGGCGTTGGCCACGACGTCGTTGACCTCGGCCTCGGAGGGCCAGATGTCCTTGAGGAAGACCGGGTTGCCCTCGGTGTCGATGCCGATGGCGTCCTTGGTGATGTCCACCTTCATGGAGCCCGCGATGGCGTACGCGACGACCAGCGGCGGGGAGGCCAGGTAGTTCATCTTGACGTCGGGGTTGATGCGGCCCTCGAAGTTGCGGTTGCCCGAGAGGACCGAGGTGACCGCGAGGTCGTGCTCGTTGATCGCCTTCGAGATCTCCTCGTCCAGCGGACCGGAGTTGCCGATGCAGGTGGTGCAGCCGTAGCCGACCAGGTTGAAGCCGATCTTGTCCAGGTACGGCGTGAGGCCGGCCTTGTCGAAGTAGTCGGTGACGACCTTCGAGCCCGGGGCCAGGGTGGTCTTGACCCACGGCTTGCGGGTCAGGCCCTTCTCGACCGCCTTCTTGGCCACGAGCGCCGCGGCGACCATGACGTAGGGGTTCGAGGTGTTGGTGCAGGAGGTGATCGCGGCGACGGTGACGGCGCCGTGGTCGATCTCGAAGGAGGAGCCGTCGGCCAGGGTGACCAGGGTCGGGCGGGTCGGCACGCCGTCGGTCTGGGCCGGGGCGTCGGAGGCCGGGAAGGACTCCTTGCCCGCCTCGTCCGCGTCGTCCACGTAGTTGCGGACGTCCTGGGCGAACTGCTGCGCGGCCTCGGCCAGGACGATGCGGTCCTGCGGGCGCTTCGGGCCGGCGATGGACGGGACGACCGTGGACAGGTCCAGCTCGAGCTTCTCGGAGAAGTCCGGCTCGGCCTTCGGGTCGAGCCACAGGCCCTGCTCCTTGGCGTACGCCTCGACGAGCGCGACCTGCTGCTCGGAGCGGCCGGTGAGCTTGAGGTACTTCAGCGTCTCGTCGTCGATCGGGAAGATCGCGGCGGTGGAGCCGAACTCCGGCGACATGTTGCCGATGGTGGCGCGGTTCGCGAGCGAGGTGGCGGCGACGCCCTCGCCGTAGAACTCGACGAACTTGCCGACGACGCCGTGCTTGCGCAGCATCTCGGTGATCGTGAGCACCAGGTCGGTGGCGGTGGTGCCGGTCGGCAGCTCGCCGGTCAGCTTGAAGCCGACGACGCGCGGGATCAGCATGGAGACCGGCTGGCCGAGCATCGCGGCCTCGGCCTCGATGCCGCCGACGCCCCAGCCGAGGACGCCGAGGCCGTTGACCATGGTGGTGTGCGAGTCGGTGCCGACCAGGGTGTCCGGGTACGCCACGCCGTTGCGCACCATGACCGTGCGGGCCAGGTGCTCGATGTTCACCTGGTGGACGATGCCGGTGCCGGGCGGGACGACCTTGAACTCGTCGAAGGCGGTCTGGCCCCAGCGCAGGAACTGGTAGCGCTCCTTGTTGCGGCCGTACTCCAGCTCGACGTTCTGGGTGAACGCGTCCGGGGTGCCGAACTTGTCGGCGATGACGGAGTGGTCGATGACCAGCTCGGCCGGGGCCAGCGGGTTGATCTTGGACGGGTCGCCGCCGAGCGCCTTCACGGCCTCGCGCATGGTGGCGAGGTCCACGACACAGGGGACGCCGGTGAAGTCCTGCATGATCACGCGGGCCGGCGTGAACTGGATCTCCTGGCTCGGCTGGGCCTGCGAGTCCCAGCCGCCGAGGGCCCGGATGTGGTCGGCGGTGATGTTCGCGCCGTCCTCGGTGCGGAGCAGGTTCTCCAGCAGCACCTTCAGGCTGTAGGGAAGGCGGGCCGAGCCCTCAACCTTGTCCAGCCGGAAGATCTCGTACGACTCGTCGCCCACCTGCAGCGTGCTGCGGGCGTCGAAGCTGTTCGCCGACACGACAGTCTCCTTCATGCATGAAATTCGCGCGTATAACCGCAATCCTGCCGCCACGCCCTGGCGCCAATCCGTTAAGGTAAGGCTAAGTTAGGTAGCCCTTACCAGCAGGGGCGGCTGCGGTACGCCTTCGGCAGATATCTCGATGTCGAGATAACTCTAGTGCATTGCCGCGCCGTGGTCATGCGCGGCATGGCGGGAAACCCGGTTGCCGGGCCGCGGCGGCGCTGCGAGGGTCGCCCGCATGCCTGTTTCCTCTCCCACCTCACCTGTAACCTCTCTTCGCCGTTTCACGTCATACGACGGCACCGAACTGGCGTACCGCGTGACGGCCGGCCCGGCGGCGGGGGCCGCACCGGCCCTGATCTGCCTGCCCGGGGGCCCGATGCGGGACTCCGAGTACTTCGGCGACCTCGGCGGGCTCGCCGAGCACCGCCGCCTGATCAAGCTGGACCTGCGCGGAACGGGCGGCTCCGCGGTACCGGCGGACCCTGCCACGTACCGCTGCGACCGGCTGGTCGACGACGTGGAGGCGCTGCGGGTCCACCTCGGGCTGGACCGGATGGACGTCCTGGCCCACAGCGCCGGCGCCAACCTGGGCGCCCTGTACGCAGCCCGGCACCCGCAGCGCGTCGGCCGGCTGGCCCTGATCACCCCGAGCGTGATGGCCGCCGGCATCGAGATCAGCGGCGAGCTGCGGCTGGAGACGGCGCGGGTGCGGGCGGCCGAGCCGTGGTTCGCGGAGGCGTTCGCGGCCCTGGAGCGGATCGTCGCGGGCGAGGGCGGCCCGGCCGAGTGGAAGGCGGCCGCCCCCTTCTTCCACGGGCGCTGGGACGAGGCGGCCCAGCGGCTCGCCGCGGAGGGCGACGCCCACAAGAACCAGGAGGCCGGAGCCGTCTTCGGCAGCGAGGGTGCCTGGGACCCGGCGGCCCTGCGCGCCGCGCTCGCCCGCTTCGAATCGCCGGTCCTGGTCCTCGCCGGGGACGTCGACGTCCAGGGCCCGGTGTCGGTGATGGCGCAGTACGCCGGCCTGTTCCCGAACGCGGCCCTGGTCGTCCAGCCCGCCGCCGGCCACTTCCCGTGGCTCGACGACCGAGCCGCCTTCACGGCAGCCACGGCCTCCTTCCTCGGCTGACGCCCCCGGGCCGGGTGCCCCACTGTCGGAGCCGGGGCCCGCCGATTCCGGCCCCCGCCGCCGCCCGAGGCACCGGCTCCGGGGCGGAGCCCAAGGAAACCCGGCTCCGCCGGGCACCGGGCTCCGCCCGGAGCCGCGCCTCAAACGCCGGCGAGGCTGAATTGGCGGACCCCGTCCCAGCAGCCGGGCCCACCAGGAGCAATGGGGCAGCGCCCCGGAATCCTGGGCACCACCACCCGCCTTCGAAGCCGAGGGTCGGCAAACCCAGCCCCGCCGGCGCTTGAGGCGCGGGGGCCGGGGCGGAGCCCCAGGGGTCCCGGCCGCGGCGTCACGCTCCCCGGAGCCGCGGGGCGGCGAACTCAGCCCTGCCGGCGATCCAGGCGCGGGGGCCGGGGCTGGGCCACGGGGCGGTGGGACGACGTGCGGGGCGTGAGGGTGGTCGGGACGGGGACCGACGGCGGCGGGGCGGCCTGCGGCGCCTCGACCAAGGTGACCAGCGCGGCCACCGCCCGCTCGGCCAGCAGCTCCGGCTCCAGGCTCAGCGTCGTCACCGCCGGCTCCCCCACCCCGTACCCGGGATCCTCACTCGCGCACACGAGCAGCAGCTCCTCCGGCACCCGCAGCCCGTGCCGCGCGGCAGCGGCCAGCACCTGCCGCCAGCTGCGGACGGCGATCGACCGGCAAGGCGCGTACGGTACGGGCCCGCTGTACCCGGAGCTGGAGGGGCTCGGCCGGAGCTCGGTGCTGCGGATGCACACGGCGGGGACGGCCTGGCAGCTGGGCCCGGACTCCCTGACGGGCACGGTGGAGCCGGGCAAGGAGGCCGACCTGGTGCTCCTGGACCGGGACGTGACCCGCTGTCCGGTGGCCGACATCAGCGGGACCGGGGTGCGGCTGACGCTGGTCGGCGGCCGGGTGGTGCAGGGACAGGCAACCCCTCCCCCCTGCCCCAGGCCCTGGGCTCCGGGCCCCCCCCGCCGGCCTACTTGCCGAGCCCGTGCCGTGCCGCCCAGCCGTTGACGGCGGCCGCGATCTCCTCGGGCCGGTCCTCCGGGCACAGGTGGGCCGCCTGCCCGCAGTACTCGGTCTCCAGCGCGGCGATGTTCTCCTCGCACCAGGCGGTCAGGGCCGGGCCGACCATCAGGGCGGGCGAGCCGTCGAAGGTCAGCAGCAGCTTGGGCACCTCCACACTCGCCGCGAGCCAGGCGTCGTACGCCTCCACCCGGGCGACCACGTCGGCCGGTTCGCCGCCGAGCGGCATCGACCGGGCCCACTGGAGCATGGGCAGGCGGCTCTCGCGGGTCGGGTAGGGGGCGGCGTAGACGGCGCGGTCGCTCTCGCCGATCCCGGTCAGGACCGTCTGCCCGATGCTGTCCTCGATGAAGAGGTTCCGGTCCAGGACCATCTCCTCGCCGACGCCCGGCGTGCGCAGCGCCTCGAACCGGGCGCGGGCGCCCTCGGGGTACTCCTCCCAGGTCATCGGCCGCAGGATCGTTTCCATGAAGGCGATCCCCCGGACCCGCCCGGGATGGCGGGCGGCCCAGTCGAAGGCGAGCGCCCCGCCCCAGTCCTGGCCGACGAGGACCACGTCGGCCAGGCCGAGGGCGTCGAACCAGCCGTCCAGGTAGCGGGCGTGGTCGGCGAACCGGTAGGCACCGCCGGGCTTGCCGGAGCGGCCCATGCCGATGAGGTCCGGCGCCAGGAGGCGGACCCGGCCCTCGTCCACCCCCTCGATCCGGGGCAGGACGCCCCGCCAGAGGTGGGAGGAGGTGGGGTTGCCGTGCAGGAAGACGAAGACGGTCGCGGCGTCCGCCGCGCCGCGCTCCTCGTAGTACATCGTCGAGTCGAGAACGCGGACCGTGGCCATGGGAGCCCCCTCAGATCGATTGGTGCATTAATTGGTGGACCTAACGTTCGCGACACGAACGAAATTACATCGTTAGTCGCACCAACACAAGGGTCGGTAGCATCCCCGCATGAGCACCGAGGAGCACGAGACCGTTCCGGCGCGCCTGCGCGAGCTGCCCAGCCGCCTGCTGGCGCAGGCCGCCACCCACGCCCAGCGCCTGGTGGCCGAGCAGCTGACCGCCGTCGACGCCCGGACCTGGCACTACGCGACCCTGGTGGCGCTGGATGCGCACGGCCCCGCCAGTCAGGCCGGCCTGAGCAGCCGCACCGGCATCCACCGCAGCGACCTGGTCGCCGTCATCAACGAACTCGCCGAGCGCGGACTGGTGGAGCGGGCCCCCGACCCCGCCGACCGCAGGCGCAACACGGTCTCCCTCACCGCGGCCGGCCGGGGCCGGCTGCGCCGGCTGGAGCAACTCCTCGACACGGCACAGGAGGAGCTTCTGTCCCCTTTGTCCGCATCAGAGCGCGCCCAGCTCATCCACCTCCTCGGCCGCATCGTGGACCACCACGCAGCCACGGCGACACCAATCGCGACACCAATGCCCCAAACCACCCCTGACGCCCCATAAGGCCCACAACCCGCACTCCCCACCACCCGTCCGCCACACCCGTTTCGGATCTCATCTCATATCTGAGATACGGTGCACCCCATGGCAGACGACTACCTCGTACGCATCGGCAAGCTCATCCGTGACGCCCGGCAACACCGTGGCTGGACGCAGAGTCAGCTCGCGGACGCCCTGGGCACCAGCCAGAGCGCCGTGAACCGCATCGAGCGCGGCAACCAGAACATCAGCCTTGAGATGATCGCCCGAATCGGTGAAGCGCTCGACAGCGAGATCGTCTCCCTGGGCTACGCCGGCCCGATGCACCTGCGCGTCGTCGGTGGCCGCCGCCTGTCCGGCGCCATCGACGTCAAGACGAGCAAGAACGCCTGCGTCGCACTGCTTTGCGGCTCCCTCCTCAACAAGGGCCGCACGGTGCTGCGCCGGGTCGCCCGCATCGAGGAGGTCTACCGCCTCCTGGAGGTCCTGAACTCCATCGGCGTCCGCACCCGCTGGATCAACGACGGCGTCGACCTCGAACTGATCCCGCCGGCCGACCTCGACATGGACGCCATCGACGCGGAGGCGGCCGTACGGACCCGGAGCATCATCATGTTCCTGGGCCCGCTGCTGCACCGGATGGACCAGTTCCGCCTGCCGTACGCGGGCGGCTGCGACCTCGGCACCCGCACCATCGAGCCGCACATGATCGCCCTGCGCCGCTTCGGCCTGGACATCACCGCGACCGAGGGCATCTACCACGCCAAGGTCGAGGCCGGCGTCAGCCCGGACCGCCCGATCGTGCTGACCGAGCGCGGGGACACGGTCACCGAGAACGCCCTGCTCGCGGCGGCCCGGCACAACGGCGTCACCGTCATCCGCAACGCCTCCTCCAACTACATGGTCCAGGACCTGTGCTTCTTCCTGGAGGCGCTCGGCGTACGGGTCGACGGCGTCGGCACCACCACCCTCACGGTCCACGGCGTCCCGAACATCGACGTGGACGTGGACTACTCCCCCTCCGAGGACCCGGTCGAGGCGATGAGCCTGCTCGCGGCCGCGGTGGTCACGGAGTCGGAGCTGACGATCCGCCGGGTCCCGATCGAGTTCATGGAGATCGAGCTCGCGGTCCTGGAGGAGATGGGCCTCGACCACGACCGCTCCCCGGAGTACTTCGCCGACAACGGCCGTACCCGGCTGGTCGACCTGACGGTCCGCCCCTCGAAGCTCGAGGCGCCGATCGACAAGATCCACCCGATGCCGTTCCCCGGGCTGAACATCGACAACGTCCCGTTCTTCGCGGCCATCGCGGCCACGGCCCAGGGCAAGACCCTGATCCACGACTGGGTCTACGACAACCGCGCCATCTACCTCACGGACCTCAACCGCCTCGGCGGCCGCCTCCAGCTCCTGGACCCGCACCGCGTCCTGGTCGAGGGCCCGACCCGTTGGCGCGCGGCGGAAATGATGTGCCCCCCGGCCCTCCGCCCGGCGGTGGTCGTCCTCCTGGCGATGATGGCCGCCGAAGGCACCTCGGTCCTGCGCAACGTCTACGTCATCAACCGCGGCTACGAAGACCTCGCCGAACGCCTCAACTCGGTGGGCGCCCAGATCGAGATCTTCCGCGACATCTAGCAGCCGACCACCTGCCCGAGGCCCCCGTCACCCCCTCACAGGCGGCGACGGGGGCCTTGAGCCGCACACCGTCTCGTAGGTGTGGGCGCTGCCGTGTCGGTGCCCGTACGGCACCTGCGCCACGCGGCAGTGGGGCCGACGTTGCGGCGCCCTGGGATGCACGTACGGGGTGACCGTGGCCGTCGGCGCGGGCATGCCGCCCCCAGCGTCTTCCGGCAGGGGGACGGGGTTCAGGATCGGAGCGGGAGTGGTGGGGGCAGGGTGGTGAGGGTGCGGTCCGGGGTGCTTGCGGCGTAGGCCTCGCGGGTCGGGTAGAGGTGCCAGGTGCCGTCCCGGCGGTCGGCCACCGGGTCCGGCCAGTACTCGTGCGGCTCCGGGTCGACGACGTGGGTGGTGTGCGTGGTCACGTCGTGGATGACCAGGGAGAGGACGTCCGCCAGGATGCCCATCGCGGAGTGGCCCTGGCGGGGGTGGTCGGCCGGGCCCACCATCTCCACCACGTAGTACCGGTCGTCCACCCAGTACCCGGTCTCGTCCAGGAACGTCGGCGCCTCGACCCGGACCCCGTCCACCCACAGCATCACCCCTGAGTACCGGCCCTCCACGGCCACCGCCCGGTGGCGGTCGTCGGCGGTGAAGTCCGCGCGCATCCCGAGCGAGGTGTAGCAGTCCACGAAGCTGCTGCACGCACCCGCCACCGGCCCGTGTCGCTCCCGGCGCGCCTCGCCCGGCGCGGGCGGGACGGGGTCCAGGGAGCAGGTCTCCGGCGCCCGGCAGGAGCGGTCGACACGGCGGTTGCAGCCGAGGCCCAGGGCCGCGAAGTCGCGCGGTGCCAGGCGGGAGAGGACCTCGCCCAACCGTTCGCGGTACGCGTCCTCGCCGAGCATGATGCGCAGCTCGTCGGCGTTGCCCCACCACATCTGCGCCGTCAGCGCCTCGGGCGAACGGCGCAGCCATGCCTGCCAGTCCGCCATGCGGCCCCATGCCTTGACCAGGTCGGGGGGAGGGGTCTCGTCCGGTTCCGTTTCCGGTTTCGCCTCCTGCGCCGGCTCCTTGGGACCGCCTTCTTCGGCGCTGGTCTGTGCGGTGCTGTGTTTCCTGCGTCGGCGCCACATGGCGTACCACCCCCCAGGTGGCCGATCGTAGGTGGCCCGGGGGCCGGGACGCCCGTCAATTGTCCGCCGGTGCAAAGGCTGCACGGCATGCGGCCCCGCCTCGCCCGTGGGGGTGAACATCGGGGCGGCTCGCCCGTACGGGCACCCCCGCACGCGATCATGAGCAGCGCATGCGACCGCATGCACCGGGGGCTCTCGAAGGGCAGGATCCATGGTCGACAGGATCAGCATCGACAGCAACGTCTGCATCGGCAGCAGCCAGTGCGCGCTGAGAGCGCCGGGCGTGTTCACCAGCGACGACGACGGGTTCGGGATGGTGATCCCCGGCCGCGAGGACGGTGCGGGCGAGCCGATGCTGAAGGAGGCCGCCCGCGCATGTCCCGTACAGGCGATCACCCTTCCGGGCGAGTGACCTCCGGCTGGCTGCCGCCGGAGCAGTTCGCCGAGACCCTGCCCAAGGCCTCCGCCTTCGCCTGCCTGTTCTTCACCGACGAGCACGAACGCCCGGTGCAGCTGCATGCGGTGTACTCGCGCAGCCACCCGTGGCAGTGGCCCGGCGGCTGCATGGACGAGGGCGAGCGCCCCTGGGAGACCGCCCTGCGCGAGTGCCGGGAGGAGACCGGCATCGTGTACGGGGGTCCCCCGCGGCTGCTGGCCACGGTCTTCGGCCTGCCGGGCAGGAAGTGGCCGCTGAGCACGGTCGGCTTCGTCTTCGACGGGGGCCGGCTCACCACCGACCGGATCAGGGCCATCACCCTCAACCCGGCCGAGCACGACGAGGTACGGGCGCTGGCGCCGGAGGAGTGGCGCACCCTGATGCCGGCCCGGGACTTCGAGCGCCTCGAAGCGGTCCTGCGGGCCCGCCGGACCGGGCAGACCGCGTACTTCGACACCTGGGACTGGGGGGAGGACAGCGGGGACAGCGGGGACAGCGGGGGTTGACCCGCTGTCCTCCCACCCCCTCCCGTGCCTACCGCGGCCCGTCGGCACCGGCTCCCGTCACTCCGGCGTGCCTGCCGTGCAGGGTCGGGACCTCGACCTCGTCGACCACCGCGCGGGCAAAGTCGGCGGGGGTGATCCGGGCGTCCGCCCGGGCCGGGGCCGGGGCGTAGCCGCCGACCGGCACTCCCCCGTGGTCGAAGTCCCCGGCGGGGCTGACCACCGCCCAGTCGAGCCCGGCCGGCGCGGCCGCCCGCAGCGCGTCGGTCCCGGCGCCGTGGCCGACGTAGAACTCCCGCCACTCCTGCGGATACCCGGGGGTGTCCATCAGCAGCTCCCCCGTCGCCGTGGGCAGTACGGACGCCAGTCCGACCAAGACCAGCCGCCCCACCCCGGCCGCCGGCAGGCCCTCGGCGAGGGCGCGGGCGACGGCGGGGAAGTACGTGCCGGGCGGGGCGGACGGGTCGTACACGGCGGCGACGGCGGCGTCATGGCCGGCGGCGAGGCGGGCCACGTCCGCCGGGTCGGTGACCGAGCCGTCGGCCCGGCCGGCCTCCGTGACGGCGATTCCGCGGCGTCGCGCCTCGGCCACCACGGCCCGGCCGATGCGGCCGGAGGCGCCGAACACGACGACTTTGCGGGCCGGTTCTGCTCCGTGCTGCGTCTGTGTCTGTGTCATGTCGGCGACCCTAGGAGAGGGGCTGGTTACCGATCGGATACCGACCTAACGTGGGTGATCATGACGACGCCGAAGCCGAAGCCCCAGCCCCAGCCCCAGCCCCTCGACCCCGATCTGTTCGACCCGGTCTGCCCGTCGCCGCTGGTGCCGTTCCGTGTCGGCGACAAGTGGGCCGCGTCCGTGCTGCGCTGCCTGGAGGACGGCTCGCGGCGGTTCTCGGAGCTGAAGGTGCCGCTGCGAGGCATCAGCTCGAAGTCGCTGACCCAGTCGCTGCGTCTGCTGGAGCGGGACGGTTTCGTCGTACGGGAGGAGGCCGGCGGCTACGCGCTCACCCCGCTCGGGCGGGGACTGCTCGGCCCGCTGGACGCGGCGTGCGAATGGACGCGCGAGCACTGGGACGAGCTCATCGACGCCCGCGAGTCAGGACTGGCGGCCGGGCTCTGAGGGACGGGGCCGGGAAGATGGCGTGAAACGGGGTCACCGGTCGGGCGGGGGCGCGCGTACGCTGCGGCGGTTCTCGACAGCTCGATCTTGACAGCGTGATCTGGGGGGCCTGCATGTTCCACCGTCGGGGGATTGCCGTGGCAGCGGTCGTGGGGGCGGTGGTGCTGCTGGGGAGCGGGTGCGATGATCCGGCACCGGCCAAGGCGGACAAGCCGGCCGTCGCCGCGCCGACACCGGCCACGAGCCCTCCGCCGGTCATGCCGGACCTGGTCGGGCAGAAGTTCACCGACGCCGAGGCCGCCGTGAAGAAGCAGGTCACCACCCCTGTCGAGGCCCGCAGCGCCTATACGGACGTCACCCTGGCCGGCGACCGCGCCCAGTGGACCGTGTGCTTCCAGACCCCCGCCGCGCAGAGCCCGCTGCCGCCGAGCACCGCCGTCGAGCTCACCCTGGTCGCGCCGGGTACGGCCTGCCCGGCGAAGGCGGGCGCCGCGCTGCAGCCGTCGAAGAGCCCCGCAGTGTCGTCCCCGCCCAAGCCTGCGACCTCCCCGCCCGCCACCGACGGCAGCAGCAGCGGCGGCGGGTCGTCCACGGGCAGCAGCGGCGGCGGGTCCACCGGCGGCGGCAGCAGCAGCGTCAGCTTCAAGAGCTGCGCCGAGGCCCGCGCCGCCGGGGCCGCCCCCATGCGGCGCGGCGAGCCCGGATACAGCCGCAGCCTCGACCGGGACAACGACGGGATCGCCTGCGACAAGTGACCCCGCGTCGGGGCAACGCAACCCCTGGGGGCGGTATTCAGCCTGATGGCCGGGCCGCCCTCGCCCCCGGTCCCGCGGAGCAGGCAGAATCGGCCCGTCGGTACGGTGTCGAGGGGGCGGCCATGGCAGTGGGAGCACACACGGATGCGCAGGCGGCCGGCGGCGCAGGCCCGGAGGGCCGTGAGGCGCCCTCGCTCGCGGGACTGCCGCTGCTGGGCTCCCTGTTCGACCTGAAGTCGGACTCGCTCGGCACCTACCTGCGCGCCCAGCAGCAGCACGGCGACGTCGTACGGATCACGGCCGGCCCGCCCGGGCTGCGCGCCGAGCTGTACTGCGTCTTCTCCGCGGAGGGCGCGCAGCAGGTCCTGGCCTCGGAATCGGCCAACTTCCGCAAGGACAACTCCTTCTACCAGGAGATCCGGGAGTCCTTCGGCAACGGCCTGCTGACCAGCCAGGACGCTGACTACCTGCGCCAGCGGCGGCTGGTGCAGCCGCTGTTCACCAAGCGCCGGGTGGACGGGTACGCGGGCGCCGTCGCCGCCGAGACCGGGGCCACCCTGGCCGCCTGGGAGCAGGCCCCCGGCGGCACCGTGGACGTCGCCGACGAGATGATGCACCTCGCGCTGCGCGCGGTGGCCCGCATCCTGTTCGGCACCGACGTGGACGCCACCGTCGACGTCGTCGACCGGTGTTTTCCGGTCATCACCGAGTACGTGCTGCGCCGCGGCTACTCCCCCGCCAACATCCCGCGCAACTGGCCCACGCCGGGCAACAAGCGGGCGGCCGCCGCGATGGACGAGCTGTACGCGGTGTGCGACCGGATCATCGCCGAGCGCCGCGCCGCCGGCGCAGGGGGAACGGCCGGCACGGCGGACACAGCCGGCGAGGACCTGCTGACCCTGCTGTCCGCCGCCACGAGCACCGAGGACGCCGCCTTCGACGCCGCCGAGCTGCGCGACCAGGTACTGATCTTCCTGCTCGCCGGGCACGAGACCACCGCGACCTCGCTCGCCTTCTCCCTGCACCTGCTGGCCCGCCACCCCGAGCACCAGGCCCGGGCCCGGGAGGAGATCGCCCGCGTGCTCGGGGACCGTACGCCCGAGGCCGCCGACATGGAGCGGCTGCCGTATCTGACGCAGGTGCTGAAGGAGGCCATGCGGCTGTTCCCGGCGGCTCCGGTCATCGGCCGCAGCTCGGTCGCCGCCACCGAGGTCGGAGGGGTCACCATCCCGGCCGGCGCCGACGTCATCCTGGCCCCGTGGGTGACGCACCGCCACCCGCGCTACTGGCCCGACCCGGACCGCTTCGACCCGGACCGCTTCGCTCCGGAGGCGGAGGCGGGCCGGCCGCGGTACGCGTGGTTCCCGTTCGGCGGCGGCCCGCGCGCCTGCATCGGCCAGCACTTCTCGATGCTGGAGTCGGTGATCGCACTCGCGATGCTGCTGCGGGAGTACGAGTTCGAGGCCGTCGACGTGGACGTCCCGGTCAGCGTCGGCATCACCCTGCGCACCGACGGCCCGACGCGCTGCCGGATCCGCCGCCTGGCCGGGTAGCGGCCGGGCGGCCGTCATGACCGGCCCGACCGGCCCGACCGGCCCGTCACAGCCGTGATCTAGTGTCATGGCCGTGACGACTTTGATGATCGACTCCGGCCCGACCGCGGCGGATGCGCCGGTGACGCGGGTGGGCGGCGTGCCGCTGGCTCCGGCGGGCACGGCATGGCCCCACTGCTCGGCCTGCGAGGGCCCGATGCAGTTCCTCGCCCAGATCCTCCTCGACGAGGTGGAGGGCGCCGCCGGCGCCGGTGAGGCCGGGCGGCCGGGCTCGGTGCTCGCCCTGTTCGCCTGCCAGAACGACCCGGGCGGGTGCGCGGACTGGGACCCGGCCTCGGGCGGGAACCGGGCCCTGGTCTTCCCGGCCGAGGGCCTGGAGCCGATACCGCTGCCCGAACTGGAGCAGAGCGACGACGAAAACGACGACGAGGACGAGGACGAGGACGAGGACCAGTACGAGTACGACGACGAGGAGAACGTCCTCCTGCTCGACGGGACCAGGGCCGTCGCCCGCGCCCCCGAGGACGAGTCCGACTACGCCCGGGCCCGCGAGGCATGGGCCACCCGCTCCGGCCGCCCGACCTCCGATGTGCTCGGGCAGCTCGGCGGCGCCCCCGCATGGCTCCAGTGGGACCAGACCCCGTCGTGCCGCGCCTGCGCCCGCCCGATGCCCCTGGTCGCCCAGCTCCAGGAAGGCCACGATCCCGGCCCCGTCATGAACTTCGGGAGCGGCAGGGCCTACGCCTTCGCCTGCGAGCCGTGCGCCGAGGCCGCGTTCCTGTGGCAGTGCTGACGACGACCAACGCCTAGGCCGGGTCGGCGCCCCCGGCCCGCGCGGCGGCCGCCGCCTCCAGCAGGGGCCAGCCGTCGAGCTCCACCGGGCGCCGGTCCTCCGGCTGCCACCCGCCGGCCAGGGCCGCGTCGAGCAGGGCCCGTACGGCGCCCGGTTCGTGCAGGTTCAGGTCCGGCCCCCGGAGGTACCCCACGTCACCGGAGCCCAGCGGAGCCCCGCCCGGGACGTACCGGCCCGGGCCCGCCACAAAGACGATGCGCAGCGGGCCGCCGCTGCCGGCCGGCTGCGGGGACAGGGTGAGGGTCTGGCGGCACTGCCTCGCCGTCGGGCCGCCGTCCGGCAGCTCGCTGTGGCCGTGGCGGAGCGACCACAGGTACGTACGCCCGTCGGCGACCAGGCGGCGGGGCTTCTTCGGATTGCGGGGCATGCTGCCGAGCCTACGCAGGCGGGTGCCCGCACACCCGCGGTTTTCTAGGCCGCCGGCTGGCTGTGGCGGCCCTGGAGTCTGGCCAGGTCGGAGGGGCGGACCTGGATGGCGAAGAGGGCGATGAGTGCGCCGGTCAGGGCGAACAGGGCCGCCACGGTGAAGGCCGAGCTCACGCCCGCGGTGAGCACCTGGTCGCCCCACGGGTCCGGGAGCCGCCCGGTGCGCTGGAAGAACAGCCGCTGCTCGGGGCTCGCGGAGGCCATGAACGCCGTGACCTGGCTCCGGGCCTCGCTGCGGCTGGCCGTGCCGAAGACGGTGACGAGGATGGACAGGCCCAGCGAGCCGCCCACCTGCTGGGTGGTGTTGAGCAGTCCGGAGGCTGCGCCGGACTCCCGTTCGGGCACGTTGGACAGCGCCATCAGCGTCAGCGACACGAACTGCAGGCCCATGCCGAGGCTGAAGAAGAGCATCGGGCCCAGGATGCTGCCGAGGTAGGTGGAGTGGATGTCGGTCTGCGTCAGCCAGGCCAGGCCGGCCGCCGAGCACAGCGCGCCGCCGACCATGAAGGGTTTGGGCCCGAACTTGGGCAGCAGTTGGGAGGTGATGCCCGCGCCGACCGCGATGACCGCGCTCACCGGCAGGAAGGCCAGGCCGGCGCGCAGCGGGCTGAAGTCCAGCACGTTCTGCACGAACAGGGTCAGGAAGAAGAACATGCCGAAGATCGCGCAGGCGAGGAAGAGCATGGTGCCGTAGCTGCCGGCCCGGTTGCGGTCGGCGAACATGTGCAGCGGGGTGATCGGCTGTACGGAGCGGCGCTCGTTGACGACGAAGAGGGTCAGCAGGACCACGGCCAGGCCGAAGGAGCCGAGGGTGAGCGGGTCGCGCCAGCCGTCCTGGGCCGCGCGGATGAACCCGTAGACGAGCGAGACCATGCCGAGGGTGGACAGCAGGGCGCCGGCGAGGTCGAAGTGGCCGGGGCGGCGCTCGGATTCGTGCAGGACCCTGGTGGCGAGCAGGCCGATCACCACCGCGATGGGCACGTTGACGAACAGCACCCAGCGCCAGTTGAGCCATTCGACGAGCATGCCGCCGGCGAGGAGGCCGATCGCGCCGCCGCCGGAGGAGACGGCGGCGAACACGCCGAAGGCCCGGTTGCGGGCCGGCCCCTCGCGGAAGGTCGTGGTGATCAGGGCGAGCGCCGTCGGGGAGGCAATGGCCGCGCCCACGCCCTGCAGGGCGCGGGCCCCCATCAACTGGCCGGCGGTGTGGGCGAGTCCGCCGAGCAGGGAGGCCAGGCCGAAGAGCAGCACGCCGAAGACGAAGACCCGTTTGCGGCCGAGGATGTCGCCGGTGCGGCCGCCGAGGAGCAGCAGGCCGCCGAAGGTGAGCGTGTAGGCGCTGACGACCCAGGAAAGGCTCTCGGTCGAGAAGCCCAGCGCGGTCTGGATGTGCGGCAGCGCGATGTTCACGATGGTGATGTCGAGGACGACCATGAGCTGGCACGAGGCGATGACGACCAGGGCGAGCACGTGGCCATTGCCGCTGCCGTTGCTGCCGTTGCCGCTGTCACGGGCCTTGTCGTCGGCACCGTCCGTCATCGGCGTGGGGTTCGGGTCCACCTTTTCGACGCTAAACCTGGGCCCCGGGGTGCACCACTCGAATGGGCTAGCGTGCGCTACATATACACTGTGCCATGTCACATGACACACTCGGATCATGGACGATTTCCTCAGGCTCTCCGCCGCCACGGCGCGCTTCACTCACGGCGCCCCGCGCGCGTTCTCCTTCGGTGACGACGGCCGGCTCCTCTGGTTCCTCCGCTCCACCGGCCCCACCGACCCCATCGAGGGGCTGTGGGTGCTGGACACCGCCACCGGCACCGAGACCTGCCTCGCCGACCCCCGCGCCCTGGCCCCCGAGCCCGGCCCGCTCCCGGCCGCCGAGCGCCGGCTGCGCGAGCGGATCCGGCTCGTGGCCGCCGGGATCGGCTCGTACGCACTCTCCGGCGACGGGCGGAGCGCGGTCTTCGCGCTGTACGGACGGCTGTTCAGGGTGTCGTACGAGCCCACCGCGGCCGGAGGCGCCCCGGCCGGAGGCGCCCCGCCCCAGGAGATCCCCGCCGCCGGCCCCGTCTTCGACCCCCGCCCCAACGCCGACGGCTCCCGCACCGCCTACGTCAGCGGCGACGCCCTGTACACCGCCCCCGGCGGCCGCATCAGCCCGGCCGACGGGGCTCGCTGGGGCGTCGCCGAGTTCGCCGCCGCCGAGGAGCTGGGCCGCGCCCGCGGCCACTGGTGGTCCCCGGACGGGGTCACCCTGCTGGCCGCCCGGGTCGCCGAATCCGCTCTCCAGCGCCGCCACTTCGCCGACCCCGCGCACCCCGAGCTGCCGCCCGAGGACTTCGCCTACCCCGAGGCCGGCGGGCCCAACGCCGAGGTCCAGCTGTGGGTCCTCGGGCCGGGCGGGCACCGCGTGCGGCTCGACTGGGACGCCGGGCAGTACCCGTACGTCTCCGACGCGGGCTGGGAGTCGTCCGAGGAGATCCTGCTGACCGTGCAGGACCGGCTCCAGCAGAACGTGCTGCTGCTCAGCGCCGACCCGGCCACCGGCCGCACCCGGGAGCTGTCGCGCACCACGCACCCCCAGTGGGTCGACCCGCTCGTACCCGGCACCCCGGCCCGCCTCCCCGACGGGCGGATGCTCACCGCCGCCGACACGCCCGGCGGGGCCGCCCGCGCCCTCGCCCTGGACGGCAAGCTGCTCACCGGTGACGACATCCAGGTCCGCGGCGTCGCCGGCCTCCACCGGGGCCGGCTGCTGATCGAGGCCGGACTGCGCGACCCGGCCGAGCAGCAGGTGCTGCTGCTGGACCCCGACACCGGGGAGCTGACCGTCCTGGCCGACGACACCGAGGTGCCCACCGTGCACGCGGTCCTGGCCTCGGGCGGCACGCTGCTGCTGACCGCCGCCGGCCGGGACGGCATACGCCGGACCCTGCGCACCGCCGACGGGCGCGAGTTCACCCCCGCCGACCTGTCCGAGCCGCTGCCGTACCGGGTCGCCCCCGTCCTGGAGCGCGTCACCGAGCACGGCGTCCCCACCTCGCTGGTGCTGCCCCGCGGGCACGTCCCCGGCAGCAGGAAGCTGCCCGTGCTGGTGGACGGCTACGGCGGCCCCGGCTTCCAGGACGTCAGCGCCGAGCCGCGCCGCTGGCAGCACCGCCAGTGGTGGGCCGACCAGGGCTTCGCGGTGGTGACCGTGGACAACCGCGGAACCCCGTACGTCTCCCCCGCCTTCACCCACGCCATGTACCGCCGGTTCTCCGAGGTCACGCTCGAGGACCAGGTCGCGGCCCTCCAGGCGCTCGGCGCCCGCCACGGCGACCTCGACCTCGGCCGGGTCGGCGTGCGCGGCTGGTCGTACGGCGGCTACACGGCGGCGCTCGCGGTGCTGCGCCGCCCGGACGTCTTCCACGCGGCGGCCGCCGGGGCCGCGCCCACCGACTTCCGGCACTACGACACCGCGTACACCGAGCGCTACCTGGGCCTGCCCGCGGAGAACCCCGAGGTGTACGAGCAGGAGTCGCTGGTCCGCGAGGCCCCGAAGCTGACCCGGCCGCTGCTGCTGGTGACCGGGCTGGCCGACGACAACGTCCACCCCTCGCACACCCTGCGCCTGTCGCAGGCGCTGACGGACGCGGGCCGCCCGCACCAGCTGCTGGCGCTGCCCGGGGTCACCCACATGACCCCGAACGGCACGAAGGAGAAGCTGATGGCCCTGGAGCTGGAGTTCTTCCGCCGGGAGCTGGGCGCCGTCTGACCCTTGACCTACCGGGTTCGGACACGTGAAGGGCCCCGGTCCGGACAAGTGGAGGGCCCCCGAGCCGATCGTGTCGGCTCGGGGGGCCCTCCGGTTTCCCGGGATCCCCGTCAGTCCCCCGGGAAGTGGCAGGCCACCTCGCGTGAGGCGGCGCCCTGCGTGATCCGCAGCAGCGGCCGCTCGGTGCGGCACACCTCCTGCGCCTTCGGGCAGCGCGGATGGAACGTGCACCCCGGGGGCGGTGCGGCCGGGCTCGGCGGGTCACCGAGCAGCACGATCCGCTCGCGCCGCCGCTCGGCCGCCGGGTCCGGCAGCGGCACGGCGGACAGCAGCGCCCGCGTGTAGGGGTGCTGGGGGCTCTCGTACAGGGCGCGCTTGTCGCCGATCTCGACGATCCGGCCGAGGTACATGACGGCGACCCGGTCGCTGACCCGCTTCACCACGGACAGGTCGTGCGCGATGAACACGTACGCCAGGCCCAGTTCGGCGCGCAGCCGCTCCATCAGGTTGACGATCTGGGCCTGGACGGAGACGTCGAGGGCGGAGACGGGCTCGTCGGCGACGATCAGCCGGGGGCTGGTGGCCAGCGAGCGGGCGATCCCGATGCGCTGCGCCTGCCCGCCGGAGAACTCGTGCGGGTAGCGGTCGATGTGCTCCGGGATCAGCCCGACCAGGTCCATCAGCTCGGCCGCCCGGCGCCGGGCGTCGGCGGCCGACCAGCCCTGCACCAGCAGCGGGTCGGAGATGATCCGGGCCACCGTCTGGCGGGGGTTGAGCGAGGAGTGCGGGTCCTGGAAGACCATCTGGAGGTGCCGGCGCAGCGGGCGCAGGGTGCTCTGCGGGAGCCGGGTGATGTCCCGGCCCTCGAAGGCGATGCTCCCCGAGGTGGGCTCCAGCAGGCGGACGATCATCCGGCCGGTGGTGGACTTCCCGCAGCCCGACTCGCCGACCAGGCCGAGGGTTTCGCCCGCGGCCAGGTCGAAGGAGACCCCGTCGACGGCGCGCACGGGCGCCCCCCGGCGCCCGGTCGCCGACCGCCGGCCGGGGAAGGCCATGGCCAGGTCGCGTACGGAGAGCAGCGGGGCGGTTCCGGTCCCGTCGCCGCTGCCGGCCGGGGTGGGGCCGGCGGTGGGGGTCGGGGTGGTGGGGGTGGGCGTCATCGGGCCGCCTCCTCGGCGATCGCGGATCCGGCGAAGTGGCAGGCGGCCGTCCGCCCGGGCTGCTCCCCGTACGGCTCCAGGGCGGGGCGTACGTCGGTGCAGCGGGCCGCGGCCTTGGGGCAGCGGGGGGCGAACGCGCAGCCGGGGGCCGGCGTCAGGAGGGAGGGAGGGGAGCCGGGGATGGCGCGCAGCGGCTCGTCGTCCGCGTCGTCCAGCCGGGGCAGCGAGTCGAGCAGGCCGCGGGTGTAGGGGTGGGCGGGGTCGGCGAACAGGGCGTCGGCGCCCGCCTGTTCGGCGGCGCGGCCGCCGTACATGACGAGCACGTCGTGGGCCACGCGGGCGACGACGCCCAGATCGTGGGTGATCATCACGATGCCGAGGCCGCGCTCCTGCTGGAGGCGGGCCAGGAGGTCGAGGATCTGCGCCTGGACGGTGACGTCGAGGGCGGTGGTCGGCTCGTCGGCGATGAGCAGGTCGGGTTCGCAGGCCAGTGCCATGGCGATCATCGCGCGCTGGCGCATGCCGCCGGAGAACTGGTGCGGGTACTCCCCCGCGCGGCGGGCCGGCTCGGGGATGCCGACCTCGCCGAGCATCTCCACGGCCCGCTTGCGGGCGGCGCCGCGGCGCGCCTTGAAGTGGACGCGGACGTGCTCGGCGATCTGCTCGCCGACCGTGTAGTAGGGGTGCAGGCTGGAGAGCGGGTCCTGGAAGATCATGGCCATCTTGCGGCCGCGGAGCCGGGACAGCTCCTTCTCGCCCGCCGTGGTGAGCTCCCGGCCCGCGAGCCGGATGGAGCCGGTGACCTCGGCGCCGCGGTGCAGGCCCATGACGGCGAGGGAGGTCACCGACTTGCCGGAGCCGGACTCGCCGACGATGCCGAGGGTGCGCCCGGCCTCGACGGTGAAGCCGAGTGAGTCGACGGCCCGCACGGGGCCGCGCGGGGTGCTGAAGGTGACGCTCAGGTCGCGCACTTCGAGCAGGGGGGACGAGCTGGTGGAGGCGGGCATCAGTACCTCACCCTCGGGTCGACGACGGCGTACAGGAGGTCGACGGCGAGATTGGCGACGACGATGAAGAAGGCGGCCATCAGGGTGACCCCGAGGACGACCGGCTGGTCGGAGCTGACGAGCGCCCCGTAGAACAGCCGCCCGATGCCGGGGAGTCCGAAGATGGATTCGGTGATGACGGCGCCGGCGAGGAGCCCGCCGAGGTCCATGCCGAAGATGGTGAGGATCGGGGTCATCCCGGAGCGCAGGCCGTGCTTGACGACGACGGTCCGCTCGGGCATGCCCTTGGCGCGGGCGGTGCGGATGTACGGCTCGGCCATCGCCTCGATCATGGAGCCGCGGCTCTGCCGGGCGTACATGGCGGCGTACAGCAGGGCGAGCGCGGTCCAGGGCAGCAGCAGGTTGGAGGCCCAGCCGAGCGGGTCGTCGGCGAGGGACTGGTAGGAGGGGTAGGGCAGCAGCCCGGCGACGCGGATGACTCCGTAGATGAGCATCACGGAGGTGAAGTAGACGGGCAGGGACGCGGCGGCGACCGCGCCGACCATCAGCGTCTTGTCGGTGGCGGTGTCCTTGCGCAGGGCGGCGGTGACGCCCGCCCCGAGGCCGAGGACGAGCCAGAGCACGGCGGCGCCGAGCGCGAGGGAGGCGGAGACCGGGAGGCGGTCCATCAGCAGGTCCCACACGGGCAGGGAGTTCTCGTACGAGTAGCCCAGGCAGGGGAAGTCGCAGCGGACGGCGTACTGCCCGCTGCCGAGGGTGCGGCCGGTGAAGATACCGCTGAGGAAGTCCCAGAACTGGCGCCACAGCGGCTGGTCCAGGCCCAGGTAGGCCCGTACGTCGGCGATGCGCTCGGCGCTGCAGGTCTTTCCGCAGGCGGCCGCGGCCGGGTCGGAGGGCAGGACGTAGAAGATGAGGAAGGTGACGGCGGCGATGGCGAGCAGGACGCCGGCCAGGGCGAGGAGCCGGCGCACGAGGTAGAGGATCAACTGCGGGCTCCCCTCGGGTCGAGGATGTCGCGCAGGGCGTCGCCGAGGAGGGTGAAGGCGAGGACCGCGAGGAAGAGGAAGGTGCTGGGGATGACGAAGTACATCGGGTCGGTCTCGTAGAAGGCGACGGACTCGGCGATCATCTGGCCCCAGGAGGGGGTGGGCGGGCGGACCCCGACGCCGAGGTAGCTGAGCGCGGCCTCGGTGCTGATCATGCCGGGGATCAGCAGGGTGGTGTAGGCGATGACCGGGCCGGAGACGCCCGGGAGGATGTCGCGGGTGAGGATCCGCCAGGGGCCGGAGCCGCCGACGCGGGCGGCGTCGACGTACTCGCGGTGCTTGAGGGAGAGGGTCTGGCCGCGGACGACGCGGGCGACGCCGGGCCAGCCGAAGATGCCGATGACGGCGGTCATGAGGACGATGCGGTTGACGTCCTTGGCGACCGACAGCATCGCGATCATGAAGATGAGGGACGGGAAGGACATGGTCAGGTCCATCAGGCGGGACAGGACGGCGTCGGTGCGGCCCCCGAAGTAGCCGGCGGCGATCCCGGCCGCGGTGCCGGTGACGACGACGATGGCGGTGGCGGCGAACGCGATGAGCAGCGAGACCTGGGCGCCGGTGACGACGCGGGCGAACAGGTCGCGGCCGGTGACGGGTTCGACACCGAGCCAGTGCTCGGGGCTGATCCCGCCGAGGGAGCCGAGCGGCTGCCCGCCGAGGTAGGGGTCGACGGCGGCCTTGTCGAACTCCTGCGGGGACCAGCCGCCCAGGGAGCTGAGCCAGGGGGCGGTGGCGGCCATCAGGACGAACAGGGCGACGACGCAGAGGCTGATGCGGACGGCGGGGCGGCGGCGGAGTTCCCGCCGGGCGAGCTGCCAGGGGCTGCTGCCGGGCGGGAGGTCCTTGCGCGCGCCCTGCGGGGCGGCGGCGGTGGCGGCGGTCATGGCGGTGGCTCAGCCCTGGCTCTTCGCCGGGTCCTTCAGGCCGACGGTCCCGTAGTCGATGGTTCCGGTCCACACGGGGTGGCCGTAGGCGCCGGCGATGTTGGGGCCGATGAGCAGCGGCTTGCGCTCCAGGAGGACCGGGACGGCCGGGGACTTCTTCATGATGTCGGCGTCGAGGTCGATCCAGGCCTGGTTGGCCTGCTTGGCGTCGGCCATGGCGTTGATCTCGTCGATCCGCTTCATGGTGGCCTCGTCGCGGAACTGGGCGTAGTTGCCCTGGTTGCCCTTGTCCTTGATGGTGCGGCCGTCGAAGACGAACGGGATCCAGGTGGAGCCGGAGGGGTAGTCGGGGCACCAGCCGGTGAGCGTCATGTCGGGGGTGGTGGACAGGTCGCCGATGACGTCGTAGTACGCGCCCGGGTCGACGGTGTCGATGACGACCTCGACGCCGGCGCGGGCCAGGCCCTGCTGGAGGGCCTCCGCCTTGGCCTTGTCGCCGGTGGAGACGGTGAGGGAGACCTTCAGCTTCTCCTTGCCGGCGGCCTTGAGGAGTTCCTTGGCCTTGGCGGGGTCGCCGGCCGGGGCGATCTTGAGGGTGTCGGCCTGCTTGCCGCCGGTGAGGGCGGGCGGCAGGTAGGCGGTGGCGACCTCGTTGAGGGCGGGTCCGCCGGCGGCGGTGACCACGGCCTCCTTGTCCACGGCGTACTGCATGGCCTCGCGGACCTTGGGGTCGTTGAAGGGGGCGCGGGAGTTGTTCAGGTGGAGCATGCTCGTACAGCCCTGGGACTCGGCGAGCATGCGGGCCTTGATCTCCGGCTTGGGCAGGACCTTGGGGGCGCTCTCGGGGCGCATGTTGAAGTACTCGACGGCGGAGGCGTCGGCGCCCTCGCCGGCGATGATGCGGTCGTCGACCTGGCCGCCCTTGAGGCCCATGACGACGACGAACTTGTCGGGGTAGGCCTTGCGGACCGGGTCGGTCTTGGCGTCCCAGTGCTCGTTGCGGACGAGGACGAGCTTCTTGTCCCGGTCGTACGACTCGATCTTGTACGGGCCGGAGGAGAACGGGCGGGCGTCGTACTGGGTGCCCTTCTCCTGGGACTGCGGAACGGGCGCGAAGGTGGGGAGGGTGGCGGTGGCGGAGAACTCGGCGACCGGGCGCTTGAGTTCGAAGACGATGGTGCGGTCGTCGGGCGTCTTCACCGAATCCAGGTGCTGGCCCTGGAGCGGCCCCTTGTAGCCCTCGGTGCCGGCGAGGTACTGGGCGGCGTAGTCGGGGCCGCCGGTGAGGTCGGGGGCGAAGGAGCGCTCGACGTTGTACTTGATGTCCTGGGCCTTGATGGGCGAGCCGTCCTCGTACTTCACCCCCTCCTTCAAGGTGAACGTCCAGGTCCGGCCGTCGTTGGAGGGGGTGCCGAGGTCGGTGGCGAGGTCGGGGACGAGCTCACTGCCGGCCTTGCCGGGCTCGGCCTTGAAGGTGACGAGGGTGCGGTAGAGCAGCCGGGTCCCGAAGTCCATGGCCGGCATGACCCAGTTGCGGGCGGGGTCGAGGTGGGCGAAGTCCTGGTTGGACAGAACGGTGAGGGTGCCGCCCTTGACGGGGGTGCCGCCGAGGACCTTGCCGTCGTTGGCGGAGGCGGGGTTGGACGCACCGCCGCCGGCGGAGCCCTTCTTGGGGTCGGAGCAGCCGGAGGCACCGAGTGCGAGAGCGGCCACCAGGGCGGTGGCGAGGGCGAGTTGGGTGCGCTTGGTCATGGTCACTCCAGTGAAGGGCCGCGCTCTATGATGTGACCGGTAACATAGTAATGTGAAATTGCACTGACAAGAGATCAGCCCCGCCGTTACCCACCCGTGTCCAAACCGCCTGGTACGCGGGCGGGTTGGGGGCGGGGACTCAGCCCTTGTCGCCCTGACGCCGCAGCCGGAAGTCCGGCCGGGCCACCATCCCCGTGATCCTCGGGACGCCCGACACCAACGAAGACGGCATCCCCGACATCTGGGCCGTGGACACCCTCGGCAACCAGTGGCTCTTTCGAGGCGGAACCACCGCAATCGGCCCCGCAGCCGGCCGGGACGAGGACGGCTGGAACACCTTCCTCACCATCGGCTGACGGTCAGCGACAACCCGAACCATCGACAACGGCGCCCGGCGGGACCACAGTCCCCGCCGGGCGCCGTCATCGTGGGCGCCAAACGATATGAAGGGGAGTCTCGTCAGAGGGTGGAGCCGAGGCCGCCCGGGGTGCGGCCCACCGGTTCGTTGCGGCCCTGGGCCCACAGGGAGCGGACGTGGCCGAGGTGGCGGAGCATGCAGGCTTCGGCGGCCTCCGCGTCGCCCGCGAGCATCAGGTCCAGGAGTTCGATGTGCTCCTCCGCGCTGGAGACCAGCTTGCCCGCCTCGTCCAGGCCGGTCAGGCCGTACAGGCGGGAGCGCTTGCGCAGGTCGCCCACCGTTTCGACCAGGCGGTCGTTGCCGGCGAGGCCCAGCAGCGTGAGGTGGAAGCGGCGGTCCGCCTCCAGGTAGCCGATGAGGTTGTGCTCGCGGGCGCTGGTGACGATCTCCTCCGCGATCGGGCGGAGGGCCTCCAGTTGGGCCGGAGTGGCGATGCGCGTGACCTTGCCCACCGTCGGGACCTCGATCATCGTGCGGAGTTCCGTGTACTGGTCCAGGTCCCGCTCGCTGACCTCGGTGATCCGGAAGCCCTTGTTGCGGACCGGCTCCACCAGGCCCTCGCGGGCCAGGTCCAGCATGGCCTCGCGGACCGGGGTGGCCGAGACGCCGAGCTCGGCGGCGAGACCCGGCGCCGAGTAGACGCTGCCGGGGCGCAGTTCACCCGCTATCAGGGCTGCTCGCAGGGCGTGGCCGACCTGGTCACGGAGCCGCTCCTGGGCCTTGATGAGACTGTGCTGCTTCAGGTCACCCATTGCTTTCCTCCGAGACCCCTTCACACCACCGAGGTGCAGAGGAACAGCGTACAATGTCACGTTTCGCTGTTCGCCCCGACCGCGTCGGCCGCGTGATACATCGCCACCGCCACGGCGAGATCCTCCCAGGCCATGCCCACGCTCTTGAAGAGCTGTGGACAACCCGGCGGTCCGGGCGCCGGCATCCGGCCCGCCACCAGGTCAGCGAGGGTGCCGTTGATATGACCGGGGCCGATCGCCCCCTCGGCCTCCGGGATCAGCAGGTCCCCCGCCTCCCGCAGGGCCGCCGAGCGCGCCTCCACGTACACCGCCGAGCGCCGCACCAGGGCCGTGTCGGTCTCCCGGGCGTCCGGCTCGTGCGAGCCGACCGCGACGACCACCGCCCCGGGGTCCACCAGGCGCCCGTCGAAGAGCGGTGTGCGGGCCGTCGTGCAGCACAGCACCAGGTCGGCGCCGGCCACGTCCGCCGCCGTCCCCGCGCGGGCGGGGATCCCGAGGGACTGCGCGTGCTCCACCAGCTTGCGCACCCCGGCCGGGTCCCGGGCCACGACCACCGCCCGCCCCACGTCCCGCACCGCCGCCGCGGCTTCGAGGTGCCCGTACGCCTGCGGCCCGCTGCCGAACAGCACCAGCCGCAGCGGCCGCCCCGCCGGCGCCAGGTACCGCAGCGCCAGCGCCGAGACCGCGGGCGTGCGCAGCGCCGTGAGGGCGGCGCCGTCCAGCAGGGCGACCGGGCGCAGGGTGGCCCCGTCCAGCAGCAGGTACGAGCCGGTGATGCGGGGCAGGCCGCGCGCCGGGTTGCCCGGCGCGACCCCCGCGATCTTCACCCCGGCGTACGCCCCCTGCGCGGCCGGCATCAGCAGCAGCTCTCCCCCGCCCGGCACGGCCACCGCGCTGCGCTGCGGGCAGGACTCCGGGTCCAGCCCGGCCCGCAGCGCGTCGGCCAGGGCGTCGGCGGCCCCGGCCGGGCCGAGCAGCCCGGCCAGTTCACGCGCCCCGAACTGCCGGATCACGCTCACAGCAGGAAGCCCGGGCCGAGGGCGTCGTGCGGGGCGAGGGTGAACAGGTGCTCACCGGTTCGGTACGCCGTTCCGGTGACCTCCGTGACCACGCCGTCCCCGCCTTCCCCTTCCCCTTCCCCTTCCCCGCCGTCCGACGGGAGCACCCGCCCCGTGAACACCGTGCCGACCACCGACTCGTGCAGCAGGTCCTCCCCCGCCCCCAGCCGCCCGTCCTGCGCCAGCAGCGCGAGCCGCGCCGAGGTGCCGGAGCCGCAGGGCGAGCGGTCGATCTGCCCGTCGGCGAAGACGGTGACGTTGCGCTGGTGCGGGCCGAACGGGGTGTCGGGCAGCTCCTCGTACAGGATCACCCCGTAGACCCCGGACAGCAGCGGCCCGCCGGGGTGCCAGGTCCCGGGGTGGGTGGCGAGCGCGGTGCGGATCTCCCGCCCGGCGCGCACCAGGTCGGGCAGGGCGGCCCGGGAGACCTCCAGGCCGAGGTCGCGGGCGCGCACCGAGGCGTAGCAGGCGCCGGCGTGCGCGATGTCCGCCTCCGCGAGCCCGAGGGTGGTCGCGACGGGCACCTTGCGGGCGGCGACCCGGGCCGGCACGTTGCGGAAGGTGACCCCGGTGGTGCGGCCGCCGTCGCGGTGCACGGTGGCCGCGACCCGCCCCGACGGCACGTCGATCCGCACCTGCACGTCCCCGTGGTCGGGGGCGGCGACGAGGCCGGTGTCCACCGCCCACGCCCCGAGGGCCATGGTTCCGTGGCCGCAGGCGGTGGAGTAGCCGTCCTTGTGCCAGAACAGCACCCCGAGGTGGGCGCCGTCGTCGTCCGGCGACACGACGAACCCGCCGTACATGCCGGCGTGCCCGCGCGGCTCCTGCACGAGGAGCCGCCGTACGTCGTCCAGCTCGCCCCGCCGCGGGGCCGTCCCGGAGCCGCCGGGCCCGATGGCGGTCGCGCAGCGCTCGGCGACCGTGTCCCCCGGCACGGGCGGGAGTTCGGCGGCGCGGGTGTCGACGATCCGGAAGGGCTCCCCGCCCGTGTGGTAGTCGACGGTCCGTACGGCGGTCAGCTCGGTCACAGCAGGAAGCCTCCGGGGAAGGGGTCGGTCGGGTCGAGGAAGTACTGGGCGGTGCCGGTGATCCAGGCGCGGCCGGTGACGGTGGGGACGACGGCCTCGTACGGGCCGACCGTGGTGCGGCCGACGAGGCGGCCGGTGAACTCGGTGCCGATGAAGGACTCGTTGACGAAGTCGGTGTCGAGGCCGAGCAGGCCGCGGGCGTGCAGCTGGGCCATGCGCGCGCTGGTGCCCGTACCGCAGGGCGAGCGGTCGAACCAGCCCGGGTGGATGGCCATGGCGTGGCGGGAGCGGCGGGCGTCGGAGCCCGGGGCGGCGAGGTAGACGTGCTTGACCCCGGCGATGGAGGGGTTCTCGGGGTGGACGGGCCGGTCGGCGGAGGTGTTGATCGCGTCCATGACGGCGAGGCCGGCGGCGAGCAGGTCGTCCTTGCGGGCGCGGTCGAAGGGCAGGCCGAGGGCGTCGAGTTCGACGAAGGCGTAGAAGTTGCCGCCGTAGGCGAGGTCGTAGGTGACCGTGCCGTACCCGGGGACCTCGGCCTTGAGGTCGAGTCCGACGCAGAAGGCGGGGACGTTGGTGAGGGTGACGGCGGTGGCCGCCCCGTCCTCGACGCGGACGTCGACCGAGACGAGCCCGGCCGGGGTGTCGAGCCGGACGGTCGTGACCGGTTCGACGGCCGCCACCATGCCCGTCTCGACGAGGACGGTGGCGACGCCGATGGTGCCGTGCCCGCACATGGGCAGCAGGCCCGACACCTCGATGTAGAGCACGCCGAAGTCGGCGTCGGGCCGGGTGGGGGGCTGGAGGATCGCGCCGCTCATCGCGGAGTGTCCGCGCGGCTCGTACATGAGCAGGGTGCGGACGTGGTCCATGTGCTCGATGAAGTGGAGCCGCTTGTCGGCCATGGTGGCGCCGGGGATCACCCCGACACCCCCGGTGATCACCCGGGTCGGCATGCCCTCGGTGTGCGAGTCCACCGCGTGGTAGATGTGGCGCGTGCGCATGGGGTCCCCCCGGTCGGCTAGTTGAGTCCCTCGGCGAGGGCCTTCTCGGTCGCGGCGCGGACGGCCGCCTCGGTCTCCCCGGTGAGCGGGAAGCGGGGCGGGCGGGTGGCGCCGCCGGGGCGTCCGGCCAGGTCCATGGAGAGCTTGATCGCCTGGACGAACTCGGTCTTGGAGTCCCAGCGCAGCAGGGAGTGCAGGGACTTGTAGAGCGGCAGGGCGGTGGCGAGGTCCCCGGCGACGGCGGCCCGGTAGAGGTCGGCGCAGGAGCGGGGCAGGGCGTTGGGGTAGCCGGCGATCCACCCGACGGCGCCGGCGAGGGCGAGTTCGAGCAGGACGTCGTCGGCGCCGATGAGGAGGTCCAGGCCCGGGGCGAGTTCGGCGATCTCGTAGGCGCGGCGGACGTCGCCGCTGAACTCCTTGACGGCGACGATGCTGCCGTCGGCGTGGAGCCGGGCGAGGAGGGCGGGGGTCAGGTCCACCTTGGTGTCGTACGGGTTGTTGTACGCGACCACCGGCAGGCCGGCCTTGGCGACCTCGGCGTAGTGGGCGCGTACGGTCTCGTCGTCGGCGCGGAAGGCGTTGGGCGGCAGGAGCAGGACGGAGCCGGCGCCGGCCTCGGCGGCCTGGTCGGCCCAGCGGCGGGCCTCGGCGCTGCCGTAGGCGGCGACGCCCGGCATGACGCGGCTGCCGTCGCCGGCGGCCTCGACGGCGGTGCGGACGACGCGGGCGCGCTCCTCGTCGGTGAGGGTCTGGTACTCGCCGAGGGAGCCGTTGGGGACGACGCCGTCGCAGCCGTTGGCGATGAGCCAGGCGACGTGATCGGCGTAGGCGTCGTAGTCGACGGAGAGGTCCTCGCGCAGCGGCAGGGCGGTGGCGACCATGATGCCGTGCCAGGGGCGGGTACGGGTGTCCGCCGGGGCGGAGGGCGTCGCGGGGGTGTGCGCGTCGGTCATTGAGTGCTCCCTAGAGTGGTGTGTGACATTTTACTTGGGGGTGTGACTCGGCCACAAGGGGCCGGGGCTGGCGGTTCGGGCGTCGGCGGGCTGGCGATCAGCCCTGGGCGGGCGGAAGTTCGGCGAGGTGGCGAAGGGGTACCGGGCAGGACAGGGGCCGCCGGTCCGGGGCCGGCTCCTCGCCGGCGAGCGCCGCCACGGCCGGGCCGCACATCCGGCCCTGGCACCAGCCCATCCCGGCACGCGTGAGGAGCTTGGCCGTACGGGCGTCCCGGGCGCCGAGGTCGCAGACGGCCTCCCGGATCCGGCCGGCCGGGACCTCCTCGCACCGGCAGACGTCGGTGTCGTCGGTCAGCCAGCCGGTCCAGCCGGTGCCGGGGCGGTGGGCCGCGCCCATCGCGTCGGCGAAGGCGCGCAGCCGGGCGCGGCGGCGGGACAGGGCGACGGGCACGGGCCGGCCGGCGATCGCGTGGGCCGCGATCTCACCCTCGACCAGGGCCAGTTGGGCGCCGCCGATGCCGCCGGTCTCGCCGGCGGACCAGATGCCGGGGACGGAGGTCTGCTGGTGCGCATCGAGTTCCAGGGCCACGGTTGCGTCCGCGGCGCGGCGGGTGGCGCAGCCGAGGGAGGTGGCCAGTTCCAGCTGCGGGACCAGCCCGTGGCCGACGGCCACGGCGTCGCAGGGGATCCGGCGGGCCGTGCCGGGCAGCGGGCGCCAGTCGCGGTCCAGGCGGGCCACCGTGACGGCCTCGACGCGGTCGGTGCCGTGGGCGGCCGTCACCGCGTGGCGGGTCAGGAGCCGGATGTGGCGGCGCAGCAGGGCACTGCCGTACGTGGCCCCTTCGGCGAGCTTGGCGGGATTGCGCAGCAGGGCCGGCAGGTGCGGGGCGTACGCGGTGTAGGCGGCGGCCTCGACCACGGCCGGCACCCGGGCCCCGGCCGCGGCGAGCGAGCCGGCGACGGCGAGGAGCAGGGGGCCGCTGCCGGCCACGACGACGCGCCGGCCCGGCAGGACGAGGCCGGACTTGAGCATGGCCTGTGCGCCGCCGGCGCCGACCACGCCGGGGAGGGTCCAGCCGGGGAAGGGGAGCTGGCGTTCGTACGCGCCGGTGGCCAGGAGGACGGCTCGGGCGTGGACGGTGGCGGGGTGGTCGTCGGGGGCCGCGACGGCGTGCAGGGTCCAGGTGGCCGCATCCCGGGTTCCGGGGGCTTGCTCCCCGTGGACCACCGTCCAGACGTGGTGGCCCGGGAGGTACGTGACGCGGCCCGCCGCCACGTGGGCCGCCAGGGCGGCGTCGCGCTCGGCGAAGGCGGCCCAGCCGTGGTGCAGGGCCTCGGGGCGGGCGGCCCCGAGGGCGGGGGCCGGGTGCCGGTAGAACTGGCCGCCGGGCCGCTCCGCCGCGTCCAGCAGGACGACGCGCAGCCCGAGCGTGGCGGCGGCCACCGTGGCGGCCAGGCCGGCCGGGCCGGCGCCGACCACCGCGAGGTCGGCCGGGGACTGCGCGGGCTGCGAGGGCTGCCGGGGCTGCGAGGGCTGCGGTCGCGGGTCAGACGGCGAGGTCGGCACGGCCGGTCCCTTCCTGGGTGGTGACGGTGTCGCCCGGCTGGGCGGGGACGAGGCACGCGCGCTGGTTCGGGCGGCCGTTGACGGTGACGAGGCAGTCGTAGCAGCTGCCGATGCCGCAGAACGCGCCGCGGGGGGTGCCGGATTGGCGGGTGGTCCGCCAGGCGAGGATGCCGGCGGACCAGAGGACCGCGGCGATGCTCTGGCCTGCGTGGGCGGTGAGGTCGCGGCCGTCGAAGCGGAGGGTGTACGTGGCGTCGGGGTGGCCTCCGACCAGGGTGCGGGGTGTCCGGTCCGGCCGGGGGGTGGGGTGGGTCATCTGCGTGTCTCCCTCGGCGGGTGGGGCCGGTTGCACCGGCGGGGCGGGATGGCCTGGGCGGCCGGCTTGGGCGGGGCGGCCCTGCCGGGCACGTCGGTCGGGGCGGGTGGGGTGGGTGGGCGGGGGTCCGGCCGGGCGGGAGTGGGTGGGGTGGTCCGGGGTGGGGGCCGCTGCGCGAAGCCGTCTCCCCGCCCCGCCCTTTCTCCGTATCCCGGGGGCTCCGCCCCCGGACCCCCGGTCCTCAAGCGCCGGACGGGCTGGGTGGGACCACCCGGGCTTCGAACGCCGGACGGGGTGAATCACGGGAAGCGGTTCGGGTGGAAGGGGGTGAGGGGGACGGGTGGGGGTGTGTCGGTCAGGGATGCGGTGATCAGGGTGCCCGTGGCCGGGGCCAGGCCGATGCCCGCGCCCTCGTGGCCGCAGGCGTGGAGGAGGCCGGGGACGCGGGGGTCCGGGCCGATGGCCGGGAGGTGGTCCGGCAGGTACGGGCGGAAGCCGTGGTAGGTGCGCAGCACCCGTACCTCCGCCAGGACCGGGAACAGTGCGGCCGCCTGGGCGGCGAGGCGGCGCAGGGCCTCCACCGACAGGGAGCGGTCGAAGCCGACGCGCTCCCGGGTGGCCCCGATGAGCACCGGTCCGGCCGGGGTGCCCTCGACCACGGCCGAGGACTGCAGGGCCGCGGAGCCGCTGGCGACGTCCGCGATGTAGTCCGCGGCGTACACCTTGTGCCGGACCACCCGCGGCAGCGGCTCCGTCACCAGGACGAATCCGCGCCGCGGCAGCACCGGCAGGCTGGTGCCGGCGAGTTCGGCGATGCGGCCGCCCCAGGTGCCGGCGGCGTTCACCACCGCGGGCGCGAGGAGCTCACCGCCCGGCGTGCAAACTCCCCGGACGCTGCCGTCGGCGGTGCGCAGGACGGCCGTGACCTCCTCGCCCAGGTGGAGTTCGGCCCCCGACGCAGCGAGGAGCCGGGCCGCCGCCTGGGCCGGCTGGACCTGGGCGTCCTGGGGGTAGTGGAAGCCGCCGGCCATGCCGTGCGCGAGGTGCGGCTCCAGGTCGCGGAGGTCGGCGGCGGACGCCTCCAGCGCCTCCACCCCGGCGGCGCGCTGGCCGGCGGCGAAGTCGCGCAGCGCCTTCAGGGTGGTTTCGTCGGGGGCGACGACGAGGCCGCCCTTGGGCTCGTACTCGATCTCCTGCGGGAGCTCCGCGGCGAGTTCGCGCCACAGGCGGCCCGAGAGCAGGGCGAGGTCGAGCTCCGGGCCGGCCTCCTTGTCGGAGACGAGCAGGTTGCCCTCCCCCGCGCCGGTGGTGCCGCCGGCGACGGGGCCGCGGTCGATGACGGCCACGCGCAGGCCGGCGCGGGCCGCGTAGTACGCGCAGGCGGCGCCGACGACGCCGGCTCCGATGATCACGACGTCCAGGGGATGTCTCTTGGGCACGGCAGTAATATGTCACATTCTTTATTGGGTGCCTAGGTCCCGAGGGGCCCGGCGCGGAGTGCCCGGCGGCCGGCCCCGCCCCCGTGGCACGGGGCCGGCCGCCGGGCAGAGGTCAGCTGCGCAGCGGTCCCTCGCAGCTGTAGCCCGAGGTGCCGGCCTTGTGGTCGGACCAGACCTCCACCGGGGCGAAGGTGCAGTTCATGTCGGCGAGGTTGTTGGAGGCCGCGCCGGCCCGGTCGAGGAGGAAGTAGTCCACCGTCTCCGACATGTCCTTGAAGTTCTGGTCGTCGCTGCGCCAGTTCTTCAGGTTCGCCGTGATCCGCCCGGTGCAGGTGAACCGCCGCTTGCCCGGGTCCCCGTTCTCCACGCAGTCCGGAGTGCTGTACGTGGCCGTCGCGAAGGAGGACTTCACGGCCGCGAGCGCGGAGTCGCGCAGCTGCTCGTTGGGCGTGAACACGGTGTTCGGCACGTACAGGTCGTTGACCTTGGCGATCTGCGCGTCCAGGAAGCGGTCGTAGTCGCGCTGGAGGTACGTGTCCGAGCCCATCCGGTGGCGCCAGGCGTCGAAGCCGGCCACGTCGTCGCTGCGCAGGCGGGTGTACATCTCGCGCAGCAGCGAGGGCTTCTCGGTCCAGAGGAACTCGAAGAACGTGCCCGCGTAGTTGTAGAAGCGGAAGCCGTCCCCGTCGTAGGTGGCGTGCAGGAGCTGGTCGACGCTCATGCGCGGGCCGCCGCCGGCGGTGTCGCTGATGATGCCCCGGACCAGGGACTTGCGGACGGCGATGCCGTTGTCGCGGGTGGCGCCGTCGAAGAACTCGGCGGTGCCCTCGTCCATGGCGGTCGTGCGGTCGTTCTCGTACCAGGGGCCCTGGCCGAAGAAGCCGGGGACGGCGAAGCGCCCGTTGAGGTAGTGCGTGTACTCGTGCCGGAAGAGCTCCTCGAGCGTGAGGGAGGAGTCCTGCGGGACGCGGCGCTGGTAGGTGTAGAAGGTGGCGCCGTTCTCGATGTAGATGCCGCCGTTGTTGGTGCCGTAGCCCGTCAGGATCGGGTGGTAGTTCACGTAGTCGGCGCGGGAGGCGTACAGCACGATGTTCAGGGTGGTGTTCGGGTCGCCGGCGAGCGGCTGGTCGGTGCCCAGGACCCGGTGGAACTGCGTCTTGACCTGCTTGCTCGCGTAGTAGAGCTGGTCGACGGTGGCCCGGTCGAGGGCGGTGCGGACCTTGATGCCGCCGTTGTCGTAGGTGTAGGTGTTCGGGAAGAGCTGCTTCTCGATGTCCTCCTTGCACACCCCGTACGGCTTGCACGCCCCGTAGAAGTTGAGCCAGGAGACGACCTTCGCCCACTGCTCGCTGCCGTCGCCGAAGGTGGAGCGGGCGATGGGCAGGAGGGCGCCGAGGTCGGCGACGGTGCGGTCCTTGACCGCGTCGACCTGGCCGAAGCGGCCGTACTCGCCGAGCGCGTCGCGCGCCACCCAGGAGTTGGCGGTGCCCTTGAGGTGGCCGTAGCCGGCGAAGGCCTTGAAGGCGTCGCGGTAGGAGGCGTCTGCGGCCACCGCCGCGTGGAAGGCGGTGTCCTGGTTGCCCGGGTAGACGCCGAGGTAGTTCACGGAGAGGGCGGCCAGGGCCGCGCCCGCCCAGGCGGTGTCCTGGTTCGTGGCGGGGTGGGCCGGGTCCATGGTGGCCAGGACCTTCTTGATGAGCTCCAGCTGGTGCTGGCGCAGGCCGGGCGCACTGGCGGCGTAGAGGGCCTCGCGCAGGGTGCGGGCGTTGGAGGCCGTGGCGTCGAAGGTGCGGGCGGCGCCGCCGAAGTCGGCGATGGCCCGGCGCATGGCGTCGACGGTCGGGGCGTCGGTGACGTCGATCTCGGAGCGCGAGTAGTCGTGGTAGGCCACGGCGTGCAGGTAGGTGAACATCTCCTCCAGGTGGGAGGAGTTGCGTCCGTCGTGGGCGGCGGCCAGGGCGGATATCCGGCGGGACACGGCCTGGACGTGGGCGTCGGACATGACCGGGGCCAGGCGGGCGTCCCAGGTCCAGATCAGCCCGCGCAGACAGCCGTCGGCGGTGACGGCCTGGTCGCCGAGGAAGTCGGCGAACTGCTCCGGGGACAGGCCGGTGATCCCGTCGAGGGTGCAGGGGACGCCGGCGGCGAGGGTCCTGCCCGTCGGGGCGGCCTGGGCGGCGACGGACTTGCGGCTCTTCTCGGTGCGTTCGGCGGGCGCAGCCGCGGCCGTGGCCGCGCCGGGCGTGCGGCCGGCGGCGGGCGCGGGGGCCGGGGCGGTGCCGGGGGCCCGGTCGGCGCCGGGGGCGGGGGCCGGGGCGGGAACGGCCTCCTTCTGCGTGGCAACGCGGTCGACCTCGTCGAACGGGTTCGCGCCGGGCGCCCCGCCGGTGAAGGCCGCGGGCGCGGCGGCGGCGCCGAACGCCCGGGCGGGGGCGGGGGCCGCCGCGGTCTCGGCGGCCTGGGTCACGGCCTGGCCTGCGGTGGCGAGGAGGGTGACGGTGACGGCGGCCGAGAGGAGGGACGTACGCACAGCTCTGTGCTGGGACACCAAGGACTCCTGAAGGGAGGGGAGGTGGGGGACATGGCGCGCAAGGTGCTGCGTGAGGCGTGGTGCGTGAGTGGTACGCGAGTGGAACGCGAACTGCCCTGTGTCACACGGCGTTTGACGGGGATTAACGCGCCGCGGTGTGAGCTGTAACATAGTAATGTGAAATTGCACTGACAAGACCTGTGCACCCACCAGTTCTCGTCTTCCCCAGGGAGCCCTTGTGTCCGACGCCTCCTCCCGCCTCAACATCGGCAGCCACGACCTACCGGTATCCCCTGAGTTGTCCCGCTTCATGGCGGGCAGCTGGGCCCCGTCGCCGCTCCCCGACTCCGCACGGGTCCCCGCGTACGACGTCACCCCCGCCCGGCGCGCCCGGCTCTCGGCGCTGTTCCCGGGCGAGCGGCTGATCGTCCCGGCCGGGGAGCTGAAGGTCCGCTCCAACGACTGCGACCACCGCTTCCGCCCGCACAGCGCGTACGCCTGGCTCACCGGCCTGACCGGGGAGGACCAGGTGGGCCACGTCCTGGTGCTGGAGCCGGCCGGCCCGCACGGCCACGAGGCCGTCCTCTACCTGCGCCCGCGCTCCGCACGCACGGGCGGCAACGAGGAGTTCTACCGCGACCGCCGCTACGGCGAGTTCTGGGTCGGCCGCCGCCCCGACCTGGCGGAGGCCGAGCGCCTGACCGGGCTGCGCTGCGCCCACCTGGACACCCTGGGCACTCCGGACGGGCGCAATCCGGCCACCGACCTGGAACTGGCGGCCGCGCTCTCCGAGTTGCGCCTGGTCAAGGACGCCTGGGAGGTCGAGCAGCTCCAGCTCGCGGTCGACCACACCGCCGCCGGGTTCGAGGACGTCGTACGGGCGCTGCCGCGCGCACTGGCGCACCCGCGCGGCGAGCGGTGGATCGAGGGCGTCTTCGACCTGCGCGCCCGCGCCGAGGGCAACGGCACCGGGTACGACACCATCGCGGCGTCAGGGGCGCACGCGTGCGTACTGCACTGGATCCGCAACGACGGCCGGCTCGACCGGGACGAACTGCTGCTGCTCGACGCGGGCGTGGAGACCGACACCCTCTACACGGCCGACGTCACCCGCACCCTCCCGCTGTCGGGGCGCTTCTCCCCCGTCCAGAAGCAGGTGTACGAGCTGGTGCTCGCCGCCCAGGAGGCCGGGATCGCGGCGCTGCGCCCCGGCGCGAGCTTCCGCGACTTCCACCGGGCCGGGATGCGGGTGATCGCGGAGGGCCTGGCGGAGTGGGGCGTGCTCAAGGACGCGCAGGGCGACCTCCACCGGCGCTACACCCTGTGCAGCAGCGGCCACATGCTCGGGCTGGACGTGCACGACTGCGCCAAGGCGCGCGCGCAGACGTACCTGGACGGGGTCCTGGAGGAGGGCCAGGTGCTCACGGTCGAGCCGGGCCTGTACCTCCAGCCGGACGACGAGACGCTGCCGCCGGAGCTGCGGGGCATCGGGGTCCGCATCGAGGACGACCTCGTGATCACCGCGACCGGGGCGCGGCTGATGTCGGGGGCGCTGCCGCGCACCGTCGCCGGGATCGAGGAGTGGATGGGGACGCTGTTGGAGGGCTGAGCGCCCGCATATGCCGGCCCGCTCCGCACGAGGGGCCGGCCCCGGGGTGTCCCGGGGCCGGCCCCTCGTCGCACGAGCAGGGCTCGGGCGGACTTCGGCGATGCGCTTCGGCAGGCTCTTCAGAGGTGCATTTCAGAAGCGCGTTTCAAGGTGTGTTTCGAAGGTGCGCTCTATAAACCGCCGCGTCAGTGGCGGTAGTCGTAGCGGCTGTCGTAACCGCTGTGATGGTTGTAGTTGTCGAAGCCGCCGCGGTCCCAGTACGAGTAGTCGCGGTACCAGTTGTCGTACCGGTTGTCGTGGCGGTAGCCGCTCCAGGAGTCGACGTCCCAGCACCGGTCGTAGCGGTCGCTGCGGCCGTTCCAGCAGCAGTCGCGCCAGTCGTCGTGGTACCAGTAGTCGTCGCACCACCTGTTGTTCTGCGGAACCTGCGTGTGTTCCGCGGCGAAAGCACCGCTCACCGGCATGAGGCCGAACGTGGCGCCCGCGACCCCTGCCACGACTGCTGCAATGATCCCTCGGCGCATAACCATGCACCTCCGAACATTGTTGACGATGCCACAAAGGGGATATTTCCACCCTCCCTCGTCCTCCCCCCGCTGTCAAAGCCGGGGTCGGCCCACCTCGTCGAGGACGGCAATACCGTCCAGTTCGACCAGTGCCTCCACGTCCCAGAGCCGGACGATGCCGACGACCGCCATCGCCGGGTAGTCCCGGCCCGCCAAGCGGCGCCAGATCCGGCCCAGTTCGCGGGCGTGGGCCCGGTACTCCGCCACGTCCACCGCGTACACCGTCACCCGCACCAGGTCCGCCGCGGTGCCGCCTGCTGCGGCCAGGGCCGTCAGCAGCCCGGACAGGGCCCGCTCGAACTGCTCGGGCAGCGTGTCGCCGACCACCTTGCCCGCGGTGTCCAGGGCCGTCTGGCCGGCCAGGAAGACCAGCCGGGAGCCGGTCGCGGCCACCGCGTGGGAGAAGCCCGCCGGCGGTGAGAGCTCGGGCGGGTTGATGCGCTCGGGGCTCACCGGTACAGCTCCCGCGCGATGATCGTGCGCTGGACCTCGCTCGCCCCCTCGTAGATCCGCGGGGCGCGGACCTCCCGGTAGAGGTGTTCCAGCAGATGGCCGCGTTGCAGGGCGATGGCCCCGTGCAGCTGGACGGCGTGGTCGACCACGTACTGTGCCGTCTCCGTCGCCAGCAGCTTCGCCATGGCCGAGCGGCGCGGCACGTCCGGGGCGCCCGCGTCGTACGCTCCCGCCGCCGCGTAGACCAGCAGCCGGGCGGCCTCGGTCCGGGTGGCCATCTCGGCGACCCGGTGCCCCACCGCCTGGAGGTCGCCGAGCACCCCGCCGAACGCGGGCCGGCGGGCGGTGTGGGCCAGCGTGGCGTCCAGCGCGGCCCGGGCCATGCCGACCGCGAAGGCCCCGACACTGGGCCGGAACAGGTTCAGGGTGGCCATGGCCACGGCGAAGCCCCGGCCCGGCTCGCCCAGCAGGTCCCCGGGGCCCACCGGGACCCCGTCGAAGACCAGACGGCCGATGGGATGCGGGGAGAGCATGTCCAGGGGCTCGCCGGACAGGCCCGGCCGGTCGGCGGGGACCAGGAAGGCGGTGACGCCCTTGGCACCCGGCCCCTCACCCGTTCGGGCGAACACGGTGTAGAAATCCGCCTCGGGGGCGTTGGAGATCCAGCACTTCTCCCCGGTCAGCCGCCACCCGCCTGCGCCGCCACCCCCTCCTCCGCCTCCCCCGCCACCCGCCGCCGGGTCCGGTTCGGCCGCCAGGGCCAGCGCCGCCGCGTCCGACCCGGCCCCCGGCTCGCTCAGCGCGAAGGCCGCCACCGCCCGCCCGGCCCGTACCTGCGGCAGCCAGCGCTCCCGCTGCTCCGCCGTGCCCGCGCTGAGCACGGGGTGCGCGCCGAGCCCCTGGAGGGCGAGGGCCGTCTCCGCCTCCGTGCACCCGTACGCGAGGGACTCGCGCAGCAGGCACAGCTCCAGGGCGCCCGCGTCGAAGACCCGCTCCAGCAGGCCGAGCGCGCCGAGCTCGGCCAGCAAGGGGCGGTTGACCCGCCCCGGCTCCCCCTTGTCGGCCAGCGGCCGCAGCCGCGCGGCCGCCAGGGTGCGCAGTCGGTCGCACCACTGCTCTTGTTCCGCTCCGAGCGCGAATCCGGTCATCCGAGCATCCCCGCTTCTATCGCGTCGTATTGACTGCCGTCACCATCACGATACGCTCGTCGCGAACACCGCACGGCCGGCTCCACCCACTTCGGTCCCCCACCGGGGGGCCGCTGCCGTTGCAAGGGGGCGAACCCGCCTTGGAGCTCAAGCCATCCGCCCACACCGACACCTTCGCCCGCGACAACCTGCCGCCCGCCCACACCTGGCCGCAGCTCCTCTTCGAACTGCCCGAACTGGCCTATCCGGACCGGCTCAACTGCGGGGCCGAGCTCCTCGACGGCACCATCGCCCGCCTCGGCCCGGACCGCCCGGCCTTCCGCAGCGAGAGCGGGGAGGTGTGGACGTACGGGGAGCTGCGCGACCGGGTGGACGCACTGGCGCACGTGCTCACCGCCGACCTCGGCGTGGTCCCCGGCAACCGGGTGCTGCTGCGCGGCCCGACCGGGCCGTGGCTGGCCGCCTGCTGGCTCGCGGTGATGAAGGCGGGCGCGGTGGCCGTCACCGTGCTCGCGCAGCAGCGGGCCCAGGAGCTGGCCACGGTGTGCGCGATGGCCCGGGTGCGGCACGCGCTGTGCCACGTGACGGTGCTGGACGACCTGGCCCGCGCCGGGGTACCCGGTCTGCGGATCACCCCGTACGGCGGCGAGGGTCCCGGCGACCTGCTGCATTTGGCCGAGCGCCACCGCGAGCCCTTCCCGCCCGTGGAGACCTCCGCCGACGACGTGGCCCTGATCGCCTTCACCTCCGGGACCACGGGCCGCCCCAAGGGCTGCATGCACTTCCACCGCGACCTGCTGTCGGTCGCCGACACCTTCTCCCGCACCGTGCTCAGACCCCGGCCCGACGACGTCTTCGCCGGCAGCCCGCCGCTCGGCTTCACCTTCGGCCTCGGCGGGCTGGTCGTCTTCCCGCTGCGTGCGGGCGCCTCGGCACTGCTGATGGACCAGGCCGGGCCGCGCAGGCTGCTGCCCGCCCTCGCCGAGCACCGGGTGACGGTGCTGTTCACCGCCCCCACCGCGTACCGGGCCATGCTGGACTCGCTGGGCCCGTACCACGTGGGGGCCTACGACCTCTCGGCGCTGCGCCGCTGCGTCTCGGCGGGTGAGAACCTCCCGGCCGCGACCTGGCAGGCCTGGTACGAGCGCACCGGGCTGCGGATCATCAACGGGATCGGCGCCACCGAGCTGCTGCACATCTTCATCTCCGCCTCCGACGACGACATCCGGCCGGGCACCACCGGCCGCGTCGTCCCCGGCTGGCAGGCCCGTGTGGTCGACGCCGCGGGCCGGCCCGTCGCGGACAACGAGCCCGGGCTGCTCGCCGTGCGGGGGCCCGTGGGCTGCCGGTACCTGGCGGACCCGCGGCAGGAGGAGTACGTGCGCGGCGGCTGGAACCTGACCGGGGACACCTACGTCCGGGATCCGGAAGGCTACTTCCGCTACGTCGCCCGCGCCGACGACATGATCGTCTCGGCGGGGTACAACATCGCGGGCCCGGAGGTCGAGGAGGCGCTGATGCGCCACCCGGACGTGGCCGAGGCGGCCGTGGTCGGGCGCCCGGACGAGCGGCGCGGGCAGATCGTGGTCGCGTACACCGTGGCCCGGCCGGGCACCACCCTGTCCGAGGATGCGCTGCGCACCTTCATGCGGGCCGAGCTCGCCCCCCACAAGTGCCCGCGCGTGTTCGTCTTCGTTCCGGCGCTGCCGCGGACCGCGACCGGCAAACTGCAGCGGTACCGGCTGCGCGATCTAGAGTGAGCCCGTGGCAGAGCAGCACACTCCGCGATCCCTGATCGTCACCTTCTACGGCGCCTACGGACGCTCCTTCGAGGGGCCGGTCCCGGTGTCCGCCCTGGTCCGCCTGCTGGGCGCGGCCGGTGTGGACGCGCCCTCGGTCCGCTCCTCGGTGTCCCGGCTCAAGCGGCGCGGCTTCCTGCTGCCCGCGCGCGCCGCGGACGGCTCCGCCGGGTACGAGCTCTCCGCGGAGGCCCGCCGGCTGCTGGACGACGGCGACCGGCGCATCTACGGGGAGCGCGGCGCCGAGGCCTCGGGGGACTGGCTGCTGGCGGTGTTCTCCGTCCCGGAGCAGGAGCGGCACAAGCGGCACCTGCTGCGCTCCCGCCTGGCCCGCCTCGGGTTCGGCGCGGTGGCGCCGGGCGTGTGGATCGCCCCCGCCCATGTGGAGGAGGAGACCGGGCACACCCTGGAGCGGCTGCACCTGACGGCGTACGTGGAGCTCTTCCGCGGCGCGCACCTGGGGTTCGCGCCGACCGCCGAGGCGGTGGCCCGCTGGTGGGACCTGGCGGCCCTGGCCAAGGCCCACGAGGAGTTCCTCGACCTGCACGAGCCGGTGCTGCGGGCCCTGCAGCAGGGCGGCGAGCCCACGGCGGAGGAGGCCTACCGGGGCTACCTGCGCGCCCTGGACAGCTGGCGGCGGCTGCCGTACGCCGACCCGGGGCTGCCGCGCGAGCTGCTGCCCTCGGACTGGCCCGGCGACCGGGCCGCGGCCGTCTTCGCCGAACTGCACGACCGGCTGCGGGACATCGGGGCGCGGTTCGTGGAACCGTAGCGGACGGCGCGGGCGTCACGACCGGATGTGACGAGAAGCGATCTTCCGCCGGGGGCTCCGCCGCCCGGATTCGGGCCGCCGGTGCCACCGCCACCCCTGCAGCCGCCCGCCGCGGCGTCGCGGAAGGAGCGGGTGCGCCTGTGGACCGTGGCGGTGGCGGCCCTGGGCGGCGCCCTCGCCGGCTACCTCGCGTATGCGCTGGCCGCCAACGCCCGGGCCTACTGCGACGCGGGCTGGGAGGCGGGCGGCAGGTTCGGCCTGCTCTTCGAGATGGTCGTGATGCTCGTCCCGGGGTGTGCGCTGCTCGCCGCGCTGGTCTGGCTGCTCGCCCGGCGCGTGAACCCGGCGGCGGGCGTGGCGGCCGTGGTGCTGGTCCTGGCGGTGGTGGTCGTCTGGTACTTCGCCGCCGAGGGCACCTTGGCGGGCTACCCCGGGGACTCCGGGCTGTGCGGCCCCGACAACGTGCCGCCGTGGTGGCCGGGCTGGCTTCCCTCCTGACCCTCTCGGGTGCGGTCCGGCGGCCGGAATTTCGGGTGCGGGTGGGTGGCCGGCGGCGCCATCATGAGCCATGACGTGGACCTTCACGCACGATCTGGCCGCCTACCGGGCTGCGGCCGGGCCGGCCGTGGCCGCCGACCCGGTGTCCAACACACTGCTGCTGACGATGGAGGGCGCCTTGGTGCGCCGCGGCCCGCACGCCTACTCCGACCACGACCCGGTGTTCGGCTGGTGGACCGGCGCGGACGGGGCCGTCGCGGGCGCCCTGGTGTGCACCCCGCCGTTCCCGCTGGTGCTGGGGCGGGTCCCGGACGAGGCCGTCGCGGCGCTCGGCGAAGCGCTGCACCGGGAGCCGCTGCTGGGCGGCATCGGCGGGTTCAATGCGCGGCGCGCCGACGGGGAGCGGCTCGCGCAGGCCTGGGGGCGGCCGGTCGGCGACCCGGAGGTGCTGCGGCTGTACCGGCTCGGCGAGCTGGTGGCTCCACATCCCGCGCCGGCGGGGCGGGCCCGGACCGCGGGCGAGGCGGACCTGCCGCTGGTGCGGGAGTGGTTCACGGCGTTCGCCGTCGAGCTGGATGACCGCGTCCCCGGGGACGCGGTGGTGCGCGACCGGGTCGCGCAGCGCGGCGTGGTGCTGTGGGAGGACGGCGGGGGGCGGCCGGTCGCGGTGGCCTCGTTCAGCGCCGAGGTGGGCGGGGCCTCGCGGATCGGGCCGGTGTACACGCCGCCGGCCGAGCGCCGGCGCGGGTACGCGGCCGGGGTGACGCATGCCGCGGTGGGGGCCGCCAGGTTGGCCGGGGCCGCGGAGGTGCTGCTCTTCGCGGACACGGCGAATCCGACCAGCACCGGCGTGTACCTCCGCCTCGGCTTCCGCCCCGTGGAGGACCGCGCGGTGGTGGTCCCGGCCGCCTGACCGGGCCGCGGCCCGGCCCGGCCGGGAGCCCTCCGGCCGCCGCTGCGCGGAGCCCGTCCCCTCCCCCCTTCCCGCAGTACCGATCAGCGGCTCCGCCGCGGGCTTGGCCTGCGGCTCCGGCCCCCGCCCGCCTCAATCGCCGGCGCGGCTCAAAGATCGGGGCTCCGCCCCGGACCCCGCGCCTCAAACGCCGGCGGGGCTGGATGAATCCAGCCCGCGCGGCGTTTGAGCGCACCGGGCGCGAAGCGCCCGGAACCGGGTCCGGGCAGAGCCCGCCACGCGGCGGAGCCGCACATCCGGCACAGCGGGAAGGGCCAGGGAGGGGAACGGATCCGCGCAGCGGGGGTGAAGGGTCAGGCCTTGCCCGTCGGGGGCTTGCGGCTGCCGGCGCGGTACGGGGCCGGCCAGGGGGCGGCCGGCCCCGTGTAGGACTGGTCGGCGGCCGCGTGCAGCGTCCAGTGCGGGTCGTACAGGTGGGGGCGGCCGATCGCACACAGGTCGGCACGCCCCGCCAGCAGGAGCGAGTTGACGTCGTCCCAGGAGGAGATCGCGCCGACGGCGATGACGGGAACGCCCAGCGCGTTGCGGATCCGGTCGGCGTACGGGGTCTGGTACGAGCGCCCGAACTCGGGGGCCTCGTCGGCGACGACCTGCCCCGTCGAGACGTCGATGGCATCGGCACCGCGGGCGGCAAAGGCGGCCGCAATGGCCACGGCGTCCTCGGCCGAGGTGCCACCGGGCGCCCAGTCGGTGGCGGAGAGCCGCACCGTCATCGGCCGGTCCTCGGGCCACACCTCGCGCACGGCGTCGAAGACCTCCAGCGGGAAGCGGAGCCGCCCGGCCAGGCTGCCCCCGTAGGCGTCGTGGCGCCGGTTGGTCAGCGGCGAGAGGAAGCCGGACAGCAGGTAGCCGTGCGCGCAGTGCAGCTCCAGCAGGTCGAAGCCGCAGGCGGCGGCCCGGGCCGCGGCGCCCGCGAACTCGGCGCGGATCGCGGCCAGATCGGCGCGGGTCAGGGCCCGCGGGACGGCCGAGACGCCGGGCCGGTACGGCAGCGCCGAGGCGGCCACCACCGGCCAGTTGCCCTCGGGGAGCGGGTCGTCCATCCCCTCCCACATCAGGCGGGTCGAGCCCTTGCGGCCCGAGTGGCCTAGCTGGACGCCGAGGGCGGTCCCGGGCGCGGAGGTGTGCACGAAGTCGGCGATGCGGGTCCAGGCGGCGGCCTGCGCATCGGTGTACAGGCCGGTGCAGCCGGGGGTGATGCGGCCCTCGGGGGACACGCAGACCATCTCGGTCATGACCAGCGCGGCCCCGCCGAGGGCGCGGGCACCGAGGTGGACGAGGTGGAAGTCGCCGGGCATGCCGTCCCCGTCGGCCGCGGAGTACATGTCCATCGGGGAGACCACGACCCGGTTGCGCAGGGTCAGTCCCCGCAGCTGCAGCGGGGTGAACATGGGCGGCGTCGCCTCGTCGGGGCAGCCGAAGTCCCGCTCCACCGCCCGGGTGAACCGCTCGTCGCGCATCCTCAGGTTGCCGTGGGTGACCCGGCGGCTGCGGGTGAGCAGGTTGAAGGCGAACTGCCGCTCGGGCTGGCCGACGTAGCCGGCGAGTTCCTCGAACCACCGCATGCTGGCGGCCGCGGCGCGCTGGGTGGAGGCCACCGCGGGCCGGCGGGCCGCCTCGTACGCGGCGAGGGCCGCGGGCACGTCGGGCTCGGCGGCGACGGCCTCGGCGAGGGCGAGCGCGTCCTCCACGGCCAGTTTGGTGCCCGAGCCGATGGAGAAGTGCGCGGTGTGCGCCGCGTCGCCGAGGAGCACCACGTTGCCGTGGGACCACCGCTCGTTGACGACGGTGCGGAACCCGGTCCACGCGGAGCGGTTGCCGCGCAGCGGACGGCCGCGCAGGGCCTCGCCGAATACCTTGGCGCAGCGGGCCGCCGATTCGGCCTCGTCGCACAGGTCGAAGGCGGCGGCCCGCCAGACCTCCTCGCGCATCTCCACGATGACGGTGGAGGAGTCCTGCGCGTACGGGTAGGCGTGCAGCTGCATGACGCCGTGCTCGGTCTCGGCGATCTCGAAGCGGAACGCGTCGAAGGCGAAGTCGGAGGCGAGCCAGATGTACCGGCAGCGCCCGCCCGTCACGGTGGGCCGGAAGTGGGCGGCGCCGCTGCGCCGGGTCGCGCTGTGCACCCCGTCGGCGGCGACGACCAGGTCGTACGAGGCGGCCAGCGCCTCGGCGGGGGGCGCGGGCGTGCGCAGGCGCAGGCGGACGCCGAGGTCGGCGCAGCGGGCGTGGAGGATCTCCAGGAGGCGGCGCCGGCCGAGGGCGGCGAAGCCGTGGCCGCCGGAGGTCAGCATGCGGCCGCGGTGGACGATGTCGATGTCGTCCCAGCGGACGAACTCGGCGCTCAGGGCGGCGTAGACCTCGGTGTCGGCCCGTTCGATGCCGCCGAGGGTCTCGTCGGAGAGGACCACCCCGAAGCCGAAGGTGTCGTCGGGGGCGCCCCGCTCCCAGACGTCGACCGTGTGCCCCTGCCGGGCGAGCAGCGCAGCGGCGTACAGCCCGCCCGGCCCCCCGCCGATCACCGCGACGCTGAGCGTGCTCGCGACGGGCATGGCGCTACCTGCCCTTCCACTCCGGGGGCCGCTTCGCGGTGAAGGCGGCGTGGAACTCGGCGTAGTCCTGGCCGTTCATCAGCAGGGCCTGGGTGTTGGCGTCCAGCTCCACGGAGGCGCCGAGCGGCATGTCGAGCTCGGCGGTCAGCAGGGCCTTGGTCTGGGCGTAGGCGAGGGCGGGTCCGGCGGCGAGGTGGGCGGCGAGTTCGGCGGCCCGGGCGTCGGCCTTCCCCTCCTCGGTGAGCTCGCTGAGCAGCCCGATCCGCTCGGCCTCCGCGGCGCGTACGGGCTCTCCGAGCATCAGCAGCCGGGTGGCGTGGCCGAGGCCGACGACGCGGGGCAGCAGGTAGGCGGCGCCCATGTCCCCGCCGGAGAGGCCGACCCGGGTGAAGAGGAACGCGAAGCGGGCGGTGGGGTCGGCGATGCGGAAGTCGGCGGCGAGGGCGAGGACGGCCCCGGCGCCGGCGGCGACCCCGTGCACGGCGGCGATCACCGGGAAGGGGCACTCGCGGACGGCGCGCACGACCTGGCCGGTCATCCGGTTGAAGTCCAGGAGCTGGGCGGTGTCCATGGCGAGGGTGGCGCCGATGATCTCGTCGACGTCGCCGCCGGAGCAGAAGCCGCGGCCCTCGCCGCCGAGGACGAGGGCGCGCACGGAGCGTTCGCGGGAGAGTTCGGCGAGCAGGTCGCGCAGGTCCGCGTAGGCGCCGAAGGTGAGGGCGTTGAGTTTCTCGGGGCGGTCGAGGGTGACGGTGGCCACGCCGTCCTGCCGGCTCACCCGCAGGTGGCGCCACCGTTCGGTCGCTGGTGTGGAACCGATGAAGGGGCTCACGGCATCGACGGTATCACCGCGTCATGACCTCCGTCACAGAAACGCGATACGCCGAACGGCCGGATCGGTCGGCTCGCCGCGCCCTGCGGGCATTCCCCCACCCCGCCCCTTCCCGAAACCGGGGCCTGCGCCCCCGGCCCCCGCTGCGGGGTTCCACCCCCGAACTCCCGAAGATGCCCGCGAGCGCGCCCCGCCGGGCACTCCACGCATGACTATGCGGTGGCTATGCGGCCGAGGGGGCGGGGGCGAGGGTGGCGACGAGTACGGCCTTGATCGTGTGCAGCCGGTTCTCGGCCTCGTCGAAGACCACCGAGTGCGCCGACTCGAACACCTCGTCCGTGACCTCCAGCGACTCCAGCCCGTGCCGCTCGTGGATCTCCCGGCCGACCTTGGTGCCCAGGTCGTGGAAGGCCGGCAGGCAGTGCAGGAACTTCACGTCCGGGTTGCCGGTGGCGCGCAGCACGTCCATGGTGACGGCGTACGGGGCCAGGGCGGCGATCCGCTCGTCCCAGACCTCCTTGGGCTCGCCCATGGAGACCCACACGTCGGTGGCGACGAAGTCGGCCCGGTCGACGCCCTCGGCGACCTCCTCGGTCAGGGTGATCCGGGCGCCGCTCGCCGTGGCCAGCTCGTTCGCCCGGGCCACGACGTCCTCGCCCGGCCAGTACGCCTTGGGCGCGACGATCCGGACGTCCATGCCGAGCAGGGCCCCGGTCACCAGGTAGGAGTTGCCCATGTTGAAGCGGGCGTCGCCGAGGTAGGCGAAGACGATCCGGTTCAGCGGCTTGGCGCAGTGCTCCGTCATGGTGAGGACGTCGGCGAGCATCTGGGTGGGGTGCCAGTCGTCGGTGAGCCCGTTGAAGACGGGCACGCCTGCGTGCTCGGCGAGGGCCTCGACGGCCTCCTGGCTGTCGCCGCGGTACTCGATCCCGTCGAACATCCGGCCCAGCACGCGGGCGGTGTCCTTGACGGACTCCTTGTGGCCGATCTGCGAGCCCGCGGGGTCCAGGTAGGTGGTGTGGGCGCCCTGGTCGGCGGCGGCGACCTCGAACGCGCAGCGGGTGCGCGTCGAGGTCTTCTCGAAGATCAGCGCGATGTTGCGGCCCTGGAGGCGCCGCTGCTCGGTACCGGCCCGTTTGGCGGCCTTGAGCTCGGCGGCCAGTTCGACCAGGCCGCGGAACTCGGCGGCGGTGAAGTCGAGCTCCTTGAGGAAACTGCGGCCGAGGAGGTCGGTGGCCATGGGCGTACTCCAGGGTGGGGCGACAGGGGATGGCTGGAAGTCTATACGAACATCTGTATTCATATACAGCCCGCCCCCTGTGTTCCTCGCCTCGCCTCCTCGCCCCTGCCTCCTCGTGGTCTTCCGATCATGCCCGGTCGGGCGCCGCAGGGCCGCCCCGAGTGGTCCGGACGGTCTCGGACCGCCTCACGCGGCGTCCCGCTCCACGGGACAGCTCATGCAGCGCGGGCCGCCCCGGCCCCGACCGAGCTCGCTGCCGGGGATCTCGATGACCTCGATGCCCTGCTTGCGCAGGTGCGTGTTGGTGGTCACGTTCCGCTCGTACGCCACGACCACCCCCGGCTCCACCGCGAGGACGTTGCAGCCGTCGTCCCACTGCTCGCGCTCCGCCGCGTGCACGTCCTGCGTCGCGGTCAGCACCCGGATCGAGTCCAGCCCGAGGGCGGCCGCGATGGCCCGGTGCATGTGCTCCGGCGGGTGGTCCGTCACCTTCAGCTCCTGGAGCCCGGCGCCCGGTTCGATGGTGTACGAGCGCAGCAAGCCCAGGCCCGCGTACTGGGTGAACGTGTCCGCGTCGACCATCGTCATCACGGTGTCCAGGTGCATGAAGGCCCGCCGCTTGGGCATGTCGAGGGCCACGATCGTGGTCGCCGACCCGGCCGCGAACAGGCCCCGCGCCAGCATCTCCACCGCCTGCGGCGTGGTCCGCTCGCTCATCCCGATCAGCACCGCGCCGTTGCCGATGACGAGCACGTCCCCGCCCTCGATGGTCGAGGGGTAGTCCGCCTGGCCCTGCGACCAGTAGTGGAAGGCGCCGGAGGCGGTGAACAGCGGGTGGTGCTTGTAGATCGCCTCGAAGTGCACGGTCTCGCGCTGCCGGGCCGGCCAGCGCATGGCGTTGATGGACACCCCGTCGTAGATCCAGGCCGAAGTGTCGCGGGTGAACAGGTGGTTGGGCAGCGGGCCGAGGAGGAAGTCGTCGAGCTCCATGGCGTGGAAGCGGACCGACACCGGCTCGGCGTGCCGCTCCAGGTACTCGCGCTTGGTCATCCCTCCGACCAGGGCCTCGGCGAGATCGGCCGGCGGCAGCCCGTCGAACACCGCCCGCAGGTGGTCGGTGGCGAGCGGCCCGTACTCCTTCTCGTCGAAGACCCGGTCCAGGACCAGGTGTCTGGCCTCGGGGATGTCCAGGGCCTCGCGCAGCAGATCCCCGAAGAGGTGGACCTCCACGCCCCGGTCCCGCAGCACGTCGGCGAATCCGTCGTGCTCCTGGCGGGCCCGGCGCACCCACAGCACGTCGTCGAAGAGCAGTGCGTCCTTGTTGCTCGGAGTGAGCCGCTTCAGCTCCAGATCGGGCCGGTGGAGGATGACGCGGCGAAGCCGTCCGGCCTCGGAGTCGACATGGAATCCCATGGCGTACACGTTCGCAGACCGGACGGCTTTTTGACGTGGCGTTCGACCAGTTCCGGCAGAGGGCCCGGGCGGGCCGCGCCGCGCGGGGTCAGCGCAGCCCGAGGAGCGCCGACGGGGTCCCGATCAGCTCCGGGGCGATCACGCCCAGTTCGGGCTTGGCCAGGTTCGGCACACCCGAGTTGCCGGCGTCCGGCGCCGTCAGCAGGCCGCCGAGGCCCACGCCGGGGGTCTTGGCGCGCAGGGGGGTGGCCGGCGCCTCCAGCCCGCCCTCCTGGTCGGTGGCCGGGTCGCCGAGCAGGTTGGGCACCGGGGTGCTGACCAGGGTGCTGCCGAGGTCGGTGCCGATGGGCACCACGGGCACCAGGGAGGCGGGGAGCAGGTCGCCCGAGTGGTGGCGGACCTCCGGGGCGCCGACGACCGGTACCGGCACGCCGGTGCCCACGCGCGGCGTGTCCACGCCCAGGGTGGTCTTCACGGCGTCCAGCGGGACCGACACCGGCACCGCGTCGGCCGCGGCCGGGGTGGCCGCGCCCGCCGCGGCCATACAGGTCATGAGCGCCGCAAGGCTTCCGCGCGCGGTCATCTTCATAGGTGACGTTCCGTCCTTCCAGGGTCGCGGACATTCCGCTGCCCTGGATGAACGATCCCGCCCGCGGTTTTCCCGGCGTTCCCGGGGAAAGTTCCCCCATACGACCTAATTCGGGGCCGTACGGGGGCACTCGCTTTACGCCGGGACGGCGCCCGCGGTCACAGCCGCGGGTCGACCGGCTCCGACTCCAGGGCCAGCACGGCGAACACCGGCTCGTGGACCCGCCACAGCGGCTCGCCGGCCGCCAGCCGGTCCAGGGCCTCCAGCCCGAGCGCGTACTCGCGCAGCGCCAGGGACCGCTTGTGCCCGAGGAACCGCCCGCGCAGCCGCTCCAGCTGCTCCGGACGCGTGTACTCCGGGCCGTAGATGATCCGCAGGTACTCGCGGCCGCGCACCTTGATGCCGGGCTGGACCAGGCGCCCCTTGCCGTCGCGGGCGTACGCCTGGAGCGGCTTGACAACCATGCCCTCGCCGCCCGCGGCCGTGAGCTCCAGCCACCAGTCGGTGCCCGCCCGCACGGAGTCCTCGTCGGCCGGGTCGACCAGGATCCGGGCGGTGCGCCGCAGCAGCCCGGTGCCGGCGGCCTCGTCGGCGTCGACCAGCCGGTCGATCCAGAACAGCTGCTCGTCGTGGGGCACCGCGGCCAGCGACCGCCCGGCCGCGGCCAGCAGCTGGAACGGCGCGAACCGTACGCCGTCCAGCCCGTCGGTGCTCCAGCAGTAGCGCCGGTAGGCCTCGGTGAACCGCGCGGTGTCGGCAGCCCGGTCCCGCTGGCGGGCGGCCAGGTCGCCGGTGTCCACGCCGCGGGCGGCGGCCGCCTCCAGGGCGGCGACGGCGTCCGGGAAGACGGCGCGGGAGGCCGCGCCGACGGCCGCGTACTGGTGGCGCAGCAGGCCGGCGGACTTCAGCGACCAGGGCAGCAGTTCCCCGTCGAGCAGCAGCCAGTCGGTGGCGAGCTCCTCCCACAGGCCCGCGGCGGTGACCGCCCGGCGGATCCGGTCGAGGACCTGCTCGGTGGTGGAGGGGTCGGCGAAGAAGGGCCGGCCGGTGCGGGTGTAGACCGAGCCGGTGGCGGCGCCGTCGGTTCCGAAGCGGGTCCGCGCCGCCTCGGCGTCCCGGCAGACCAGGACGGTGGCGCGGGAGCCCATGTGCTTCTCCTCGCAGACCACCTGGGCGATGCCGTCGGCCCGGTACTGGGCGAACGCCTGCGCCGGGTGCTCCAGGAAGTGCCCGTCGGCGGCGGTCGCGGCCGGGGCCATGGTCGGCGGCAGGTACGGCACCAGCCTCGGGTCCACCGCGAAGCGGCTCATGACCTCCAGGGCGGCGGCCGCGTTCTCCTCGCGGACGGCGACGTTGCCCAGGTGGCGGGTCTCCACGGTGCGGCGGCCGTGCACGTCGGCCAGGTCCAGCGGGCGGCCCTCGTGGCCGCCTGGCGCCGCGGTGGCGAGCGGCTTGACCGGCTCGTACCAGACCTTCTCGGCCGGGACGTCGACCAGTTCGCGCTCCGGCCAGCGCAGCGCGGTCATGCGGCCGCCGAAGACGGCCCCGGTGTCGAGGCAGATGGTGTTGTTGATCCAGGAGGTGTCCGGGACGGGGGTGTGCCCGTAGACGACGGCCGCCTTGCCGCGGTAGTCCTCGGCCCACGGGTAGCGCACGGGCAGCCCGAACTCGTCGGTCTCGCCGGTGGTCTCCCCGTACAGGGCGTGGGCGCGGACGCGGCCGGAGGTGCGCCCGTGGTACTTCTCGGGCAGACCGGCGTGGCAGACCACGAGCCGGCCGCCGTCGAGGACGTAGTGGCTGACCAGGCCGGCGATGAAGGTGCGGACCTCGGAGACGAACTCCTCGGGCTCGCGGGCCAGCTGCTCGACGGTCTCGGCGAGGCCGTGGGTCAGCTGGACCTTGGAGCCCTTCAGGTAGCGGCCGAGCTTGTTCTCGTGGTTGCCGGGCACGCACAGGGCGTTGCCGGAGGCGACCATGCCCATGACACGCCGTAGCACTCCGGGGCTGTCCGGGCCGCGGTCGACGAGGTCGCCGACGAACACGGCGGTACGGCCCTCCGGGTGGGCGCCGTCCTCATAGCCGAGCTTGGCGAGCAGGGTCTCCAGTTCGGAGGAGCAGCCGTGGATGTCGCCGATGATGTCGAAGGGGCCGGTGAGGTGGGTGAGGTCGTTGAAGCGCTTCTCCCGCACGATCTCGGCGCTCTCCACCTCCTCGACGGAGCGCAGGACGTGCACCTTGCGGAAGCCCTCGCGCTCCAGGCCGCGCAGCGAGCGGCGCAGCTCGCGGCGGTGGCGCTGGATGACGTGGCGGGGCAGGTGGGCGCGGTCGGGGCGGGCGGCGTTGCGCTCGGCGCAGACCGCCTCGGGCAGGTCCAGGACGATGGCGATGGGCAGCACGTCGTGCTCGCGGGCGAGGCGGACGAGCTGGCGGCGGGCCTCCTGCTGGACGCTGGTGGCGTCGATGACGGTGAGGCGGCCGGCGGCCAGGCGCTTGCCGGCGATGTAGTGCAGGACGTCGAAGGCGTCCTTGCTGGCGCCCTGGTCGTTCTCGTCGTCGCTGACCAGGCCGCGGCAGTAGTCGGAGGAGAGCACCTCGGTCGGCTTGAAGTGCCTGCGGGCGAAGGTGGACTTGCCCGAGCCGGTGGCCCCGACGAGGACGACCAGGGACAGGTCGGTGACGGGCAGCACGCGGTGGGTGCCGGTGGTGGTGGCTGGGGTGGTGTCGGTGGTGGTCATGCCGCCTCGCCCTCCTTCGGGGTGTCGGTGTCGGTCGTGGTGGTTGCGTTGGTTGTGTGGGTCGTGTCGCCGGCGACCAGGGTGAAGACCGCCATCTGGGTGGGCGGTCCGACCTCGGGGTCCTCGTCCCCGACGGGCACGAACTCCGCGGTGTAGCCGTACCGTCCGGCGACGGCGCCGGCCCACTCGCGGAACTCGGCGCGCGTCCACTCGAAGCGGTGGTCGGCGTGCCGGACCTGCCCGGCGGGCAGGCTCTCCCAGCGCACGTTGTACTCGACGTTCGGGGTGGTCACGAGGACCGTGCGGGGGCGGGCCGAGCCGAACACCGCGTACTCCAGCGCCGGCAGCCGCGGCAGGTCCAGGTGCTCGATGACCTCGCTGAGCACGGCCGCGTCGTAGCCGGCCAGCCGCTTGTCGGTGTAGGCCAGCGAGCCCTGCAGCAGCCGGACGCGCTGAGCCTGCTTCTCCCCCATGCGCTCCAGCCGCAGCCGCCGCGCGGCGGTGCCGAGGGCCCGCATCGACACGTCGACGCCGACGATCTCGGTGAAGGAGACGTCCTTCAGCAGCTCCTGCACCAGCTGGCCCTGGCCGCAGCCGAGGTCGAGGACGCGGGCGGCGCCGGCAGAGCGCAGCGCGGCGAGGACGGCCTCGCGACGCCGCACGGCGAGCGGGACCGGCCGCTCCTCGGTGTCGGTGGTCTCGTCAACGGCGTTGTCGAGCTCCTCGGCCTCGCTGCCGTCGGCCTCGGCGAGGCGGGCCAGTTCCAGGCGCTCCAAGGCGCTCTGGGTGAGCCGCTTGTGCCGGGCCAGGTAGCGGGAGGTGATCAGGGCGTTGTCGGGGTGGGCGGCGAGCCAGCCGTCGCCGGCCCGCAGCAGCTTGTCCACCTCGTCGGGGGCGACCCAGTAGTGCTTGGCGTCGTCGAGCACGGGCAGCAGGACGTACAGCTGGCGCAGCGCGTCGGTGAGCCGCAGCTCGCCCTCCAGGACGAGGCGCACGTACCGGGAGTCCCCCCACTCGGGGAACTGCTCGTCGAGCGGGACGGGCTCCGGGCGTACGAGGTCCCAGCCGAGCGGGTCGAACAGCCGGTGCACCAGCTCCGGGCCGCCGCGTGCGGGCAGGGCCGGTATCTCGATCCGCAGCGGGCGGATCCGGTCCACCAGCTCGGGGCGGGCGGCGCACCTGCCGTTCAGCGCGCTGGCGAACACCCCGCGCAGGGCGACGGCGAGCAGCGAGGACGCGGCGTAGGGCCGGTCGTTGACGTACTGCGCCAGTGCCGCGTCGGGGGCTCCGCCCCGGCCCTTGCCCTGGCCGCGCCGCACGAGGGCGACGGGGTCCACTTCCAGCAGGAGTGCGGCCGTGCAGCGCTCGGCCGTGGCCTCGGGGTAGAACACGTGGGCCGTGCCGTGGGAGGTGGGGAACGCCTGCGCCTTGCCGGGGTGCTTGTGCAGCAGGAAGCCCAGGTCGGTGGCGGGGCGCTCGGGGGTACCGGTGGTGGAGATCGTCAGGAACACACGGCCGATTCTTGCTGGTCACCCGGGTGCGGTGCGCCTCATTTTCCGGCGGCCAGCGCGGCGATCCGGTCGGGGCCGATGCGGCAGCAGCCGCCGATGAGGCGGGCGCCGGTGCGCTGCCAGGCGGCGGTGGGCCACGGGGCGGGGGCGGGCGGGTACCGCCAGGTGCCGGTGGCCCCGTCCCACACGGAGCCGTCGTTGGGGTAGGCCAGCAGCGGCTTGTCGGTGGCGCGGGCGGCGGCCTCCAGGGCGGGCAGCACGTCCTGCGGGTCGCAGCAGTTGACGCCGACCGCGATGACCTGCGGGGACTCGGCGGCGAGGGCGAAAGCCCCGGACAGGGGGCCGCCGGCGCGGGTCCGGCCGGCGGCGACGGTGTAGCTGATCCAGGCGGTGGCCCCGGTCTCGGCGAGGACGGCGGTCAGCGCCTCGGCCTCGTCGGCGTCGGGGATGGTCTCCACCGCCAGCACGTCGGGGCCGGCCTCCAGCAGGGCCTCGATGCGGGGCCGGTGGAAGGCGGCGAGCTCGCGCCGGCCGAGGCCGTAGCGGCCGCGGTACTCGGAGCCGTCGGCGAGCACCGCCCCGAACGGGCCGACGGAGGCGGCGACCCACACCTCGTGGTCGGCGGCCTCGGCGGCCCGGGCGGCGAGGCCGACGCTGCGGTGCAGCAGGGCGGTGGTCTCGGCGCGGCCGTAGCCGTGCGCGGCGAAGGCCTCGTACCCGACCTGGTAGCTCGCGGTGATCAGCACTTCGGCGCCGGCCCGTGCGTACGCCGTGTGCGCGGCCCGGACCTGGTCCGGCCGCTCGGCGAGCACCCGGCCCGACCAGAGGCCGCCGGACAGGTCGCAGCCCTGCTCGGCGAGCTGGTTGCTGAGCCCGCCGTCCAGGACGACCATTCGGCGGGAGAGGGCTTCGGCGAGTGGGCCGGACGCACGGGGCACGGGTCCTCGGCCTCCCTCAGCCGACCTGCGACAGGACCTGGGCCGAGATCAGCTCCAGGTGGTCGAGGTCGTCGAGGTCGAGTACCTGCAGGTAGACGCGGGAGCAGCCGATGGCCGCGTAGGTGCCGATCTTGTGGACGACCTCGGCGGGCGAGCCGGCCAGGCCGTTGGCCTTCAGCTCCTCCACCTCACGGCCGATGGCGGCGGCGCGGCGGGCGACCTCGGCGTCGTCCTTGCCGACGCAGACCACGAGGGCGTTGGAGTAGACGAGGTCGTCGGGCTTGCGGCCGGCCTCCGCGGCGGCCTGGCGCACGCGCGCGAACTGCCGCCGGCTGTCGTCGATCGACGCGAACGGCATGTTGAACTCGTCCGCGTACCGGGCTGCGAGGCGCGGGGTGCGCCGGGCACCGTGGCCGCCGATGAGCACGGGCACCTTGGCCTGGGCAGGCTTGGGCAGGGCGGGCGAGCCCTCCACCCGGTAGTGGGTGCCGGCGTAGTCGAAGGTGGCTCCGGGCTCGGTCGCCCACAGGCCGGTGATGACGGCCAGCTGCTCTTCGAGCCTGGCCATGCGCTCCGCCGGGAAGGGGATCCCGTACGCCTTGTGCTCCTCCTCGAACCAGCCGGCGCCCAGGCCGAGTTCGACGCGCCCGCCCGACATCCGGTCGACCTGGGCGACCTGGATGGCGAGGACCCCCGGCAGCCGGAAGGTGCCGGCGGTCATCAGGGTGCCGAGGCGGATCCGCTTGGTCTCGCGGGCCAGCCCGGCCAGGGTGATCCAGGCGTCGGTGGGCCCGGGCAGCCCGTCCCCCGCGCCCATCTTCAGATAGTGGTCGGAGCGGAAGAACGCATCGAACCCGAGTTCCTCGGTGGCCCTGGCCACCGCCAGGAGCGTGTCGTAGTCGGCGCCCTGCTGGGGCTCGGTGAAAATTCGGAGGTCCATGGCTTCCATCCTGCCCCTCCCGGGAGCCGCTGCGCGGCGCCCCCGCTCCACCCCGGCAGGGTGAATCTGCGTCAACCCTGCGTCCGCCCCCCGCCCGCCCAGTGACCAGCCCCGGAGGGTGATCGTTGCTCGGACGGAGCCGGACCGCCCGGCCCGCGCGCCGGCGGCCTTTCGCCGGTGCGTCCACCGCACCCTTCCGCTTCGGAAGGGCCAGGGCCGAGGAGGCCGCCATGTCCTACGAGTCCGCGCCCGAGCATCCCGGACAGACCGGACAGGCAGCACACGACCACGTACGCGGGGAGACCGCCGCAGCCCCCGCCGGCGGCGCGCCGAAGGGCCTGCTGCAGCAGATGGAAGAGCTGATGGCCGCGCTCAACGCCGATCTGTCGAAGCTCGACGCCGACCTCCAGTCCTCCGCGGACCGCACCCCCGGCACACCGCTGACCCCGGGCAGCCGCACCCCCGAGGACGAGCGGCCCGCTCCCCGTTCGCTCTGAACGGCCCTGACCGGGTCCGACCGCTCCGATCGGGTCCGATCGAGCCCGATCGCCTGGATCGGCCCGGTCGGCGGAATGGGCCCGATCAGCCCGATCAGCCCGATCAAACCCGATCACCCTGGCGGTCCGACCAGTCCTGGCGGTCCGGTCAACCCTGGCGGTCCGATCGGCCCGGCCCGGCCGGATCGGCTGCGGGTCCCGTCGGGCGTGACGGGACCCCGTCGGTCGGCCGCCCCCGGTCAGGCCACGCCCGAGGCCGACCCGCGCTCCCGGACCACGATCCGGCGCAGGATCGCGCGGACCCGGTCACTCGATTCGTCGGCCGCGTCTATGGACTCTATGCACTGCCAGTACAGGCTCTCGTCGTCCGTCCCGCACGCCACCCCGACCAGGGCGATGCCCACCTCGCCAAGCAGCGCCTGAAGTCCGAGCATGGCCTGCCGGACATCCGCGATCCCCGTCAGCTGCACCGCTCTCGGCGGGCCCTCCGGTGCGCGATCCCCCTCACGCAGGGCGGTTCTGTCGAACACCCCGCAGCCTCTGCCTCCCGCTTCCCCCAGCCCCCGTGCCTCCGATCTCAGCTCCCGCGGTCCGCTGACCGCCAGCCAATTTCCCATCCCCTGCGTGAGCGCCTGGGCCTGCCAGGCCTCGCCCACGATGTCCATCGCCTCCCCGCTCTGTGCCAGCGCGTGCCGGCCCGCCGCGATGAGCCGTACCGCATCCATATGCCGTCCCCCGTCCGCACGACATCCGCCGTTCTCACTACCCAGAGTGAGGGCAATGAGCCAGTAAAGCCAGGGGTATTCGGAAATCTGTGGACACAAACATGGTTGTGGATGTCGTCGTCACTCCGAAGAGTGACGATCTGCGGTCGGAGCCCCCGGCACGGGGAAGCGGAGCTCGTTCCTCTCGATCTTCGCGGCGAGCGCATCCAGCACATCCACCCCGACGACCTCACAGAATTGCAGCAGATACGCGAGCACGTCGGCCACCTCATCGGTCACCCGGTGCGCGGTTTCCTCCTTCTCCATGACCGCCGCCGACTGTTCGGGGGTCAGCCACTGGAAGATTTCGACCAGTTCGGCCGCTTCCACGCTCAGCGCCACGGCCAGGTTCTTGGGCGTGTGGTACGGCTCCCAGCCGCGCGCCGCCGCGAAGTCGGCGAGCCGCCGCTGCAGCCGGTGCAGCCGCTCCTCCGGGCCGTCCGGCTGCGGCCGCGGCTGCTCGTTCGTCTCGTGCGAGTCGTGCGTGTCGCTCATGCCCCCAGGTCTACCACCGCGACCCCGGGGACCCCGCGGGCGGCCGCCGCGGTCTCCTGCCCGACCGCCGCGACCAGGCGGACGTGGCCGCGCGCACAGGACAGCAGGGCCAGGCGCAGCAGCTCGGCGTTCTGCCGGCGGTCCATGGCGGCGTCGAAGCCGTCGGTGAGGACGGTGAGCGCCTGCCGGGCGGAGGGGAGTTCGGCCGCAGGGTCCATGGCGAGGACGCCCGGGCCGGTGAGCAGGACCAGCGCCAGCGCGAGGAAGCGGAGCTCGCCGGCGCCGAGCCGGGCCAGCTCGGTCGCGGGCCGGCCGGGGCCGCGGTCCAGCACCGCCGTGACGGGGCCGCCCGCCCGGGCCCGTACGCCGAGGCCGTGCACCGGGCCCGCACAGGCGGCGCGGGCCGCGGCGGTGAGCAGGGCGTGGCGGGTGCCGCATTCGTGGCGGGTACGGCGCAGCACGTCGGCCAGGTTGGCGCAGTCGCCGCGCAGCCGGCCCTCCCCCGGCGGGACGGCGTTCCGCATCGCCTCGGGGCGCGGGTCGCAGGCGAACACCGAGCGCAGGGCCACCACGGTCTGCTCGGCGGCGGCGAGGACCTGCCGCTGGGCGGCCGTGGCACCGGCCACGCGGAGCGGGAGCAGGGCGGTGCCGAGGCGGTCGTCGGGCATCGCGGCCCGGGTGCGGCCGGCGGAGCCGCCGGTGGGCCAGGCCGCCTGCACGGAGCGGCGGCCGGGGTCGCGCAGTGCGGTGGCGAGCAGGATCTCGCCGCCGGCGGTGAGGCGTTCGCCGGCGATCCGCAGGTCGGGTTCCGCCTGGACGGCGAGGTCGAGGCGGACCGGCCCGGCGGGGCCGTCGACGGTGCAGCCGATGCGGAAGCCGCGCCGTCCCTGCGCGTCGGCGGTGGCGCACTCGGGGATGCGGGCCGCCGCGTCGGGGAAGGCCTCGGCCAGGGTGGCGCCGGAGCCGAGGGCGGCGAGGGCCCCGTAGGCCGCGAGCGCCTGGGACTTGCCGCTGCCGCTGGGCCCGGTGAAGAGGGCGACCGGCCCGAGCGGGAACACGGCCTTGCGGTGCACCCCGTACGCGGACAGCCGCAACTCGGTGACGACGGGCCGCTGATGCCGGCCCTCCTGCCCGCCCGCGCCCCCGCCCCGGGCCCCGCCGGCGACGACGGCCCCGACAGCCGTGGCCCCGACGGCGGCGGTCGGCGGGGCGGAGTGCGGTCCGGCAGGGCGTGGCGGAGGGGCCGCCGGTAAGGCGGCGGGCGAGGTGGCGTCCATGCGCCGGACGGTACGTGTCACCGGGGCCCCGGCGGGCCCGGTGAACCGTTCCGTCGCGGCGACCTTCCTACGATCGGGGGACGGCGGCGGCCGCGATCCCCTCCACCTCGGTCCCGACGGGCGCGAGCAGGAAGACGTTCCGGTCGACCCGGTGCATCCCGCTGCCCAGGCCGAAGACGACTCCGCTGCTGAAGTCGAGGATCCGCTTGGCCACTTCGGTGTCGGCGCCGGTGAGGTCGAGCAGCACCGGGATCTGAGCGATCAGGTACTCGGCCACCTCCCGCGCGTCGGCGAAGACCTGGACCCGGATCACGACGAAGCGCCGCTGTTCCGCAGCCGCCGCTTCGGGGGCCGTGGGGATCGTGCGGTGGTCCACCCGGGAGGGCCACTCGTTGCGACTGCGCAGGGGGACCACCTGCGCGAGCCCCTCCCACTGTTCGTCCGTGACGTCGTACCTGCTCACCGGGCCGCCTCGGCCGTGCGCTTCATGTGCATCCCCCCATCCTCTCGTGTTTCACCCGTTCAGCCCAACAACGACACGAGCGGGCCTCGGGGCACACGGGGGTGCCGACCGGGAGAGTGATGGGTTAGGTTAGGCATACCTAAGTAGAGCGGTTCCGTTTGCTCGTTCGTTCCGTCAGTCCGTCAGTCCACCTGTCCGACGTCCCTGGAGAGATCCGCATGCGCATGCCCGGTGCCCCCGACATCCCGGCCGCCGTCCGCCGGCCGACCGACGCCGAGCGGGTCCGGTCGGTCCTGGCCGCCGCCCACTCCATGACCGTGGTCACCGACGGGCGCCGCAGCGAGGTCCGCCACCTCGACGGCACCGACCCCCTGGGCCGGCTGCACCTGCACCCCGCCGAGCCCGGCGGACACGCCGAGCACCGGGCCGCGGTCCGGCTGGAGTTCACCGACGTCGCCCCCACCCCCGTACGGGAACGGGTCCGCGCCCGCGTCACGATCCTGGGCCGCCTCCTGACCCCGTACACCGATGGCACCGCCGATCCGGTCGGCCCCGACGGCCCCGCCTCCACCTGCATGGAGTTCGGCCGGGCCGTCCTGGAGACCGGCGAGGGCCGCACGTACATCGGCCTCGACGAGCTCGAAGCGGCCCGGCCGGACCCGCTGGCCCCGTACGAGGCGGGCATGCTCACGCATCTCCTGGACGACCACGCCGAACTCGTCACGCTGCTGCTCCGCCTGGTCGCGCCGCGGCCCGGTGCGGTCCTGGTGCGGGCGCTGCCCCTCGCCATGGACCGCTACGGACTCACGCTCCGCCTGGAGGAGCGGCGCGGGCATCGCGATGTCCGGCTCCCGTTCCCCTCGCCGCTGGACGACGTCGAGCAGTCGGGGGCGCAGATCCAGGCCCTGTTCAGCGCGGCCCGCCGCCGCTCGCACCCCAACACCCTTCCCGCCTGACGGCGTGGCGCGGGGGCCGGTGCCGGGGCTTGCCGGCGGAGCCGGGTCCCTTGGGGCTCCGCCCCAAACCCTGCGCCTCAAACGCCGGCGGGGCTGGATATGCCGAACCCCGGGCGGCGTTCGAAGCCGGGGGCTGACTCCAGCCCTGGGGCGTTCGAAGCCGGGGGCGGCAAAATCAGCCTCGCCGGCGTTTGAGTGGGGGTCCCCCCGGACGAAGTCCGGGGGGAGGGTCCGGGCGGAGCCCGGTGCCCGGGGGAGCCGGGTTTCGGGGGGGGGGGGGGGGGGCCCCCCCCCCGGGGGTCCGGGGGCGCCCGCCGGGGGGCGCGGGCCCGCGGCGGCCGGGCGGCGCG
>NZ_JBEZVK010000027.1:0-105634 GCF_040636955.1 Streptomyces sp. NPDC032472 | reverse complement strand
CAGGAAACCCGGCTCCGCCGGGCACCGGGCTCCGCCCGGACCCGCGCCTCAAACGCCGGCGAGGCTGGAATTGCCGGGCCCCGGTTTCGAGGGGGGCGGGGGCTGGATGTGCCGGGCCTCCGAGGGCCTGGCGGGTAGGGTCAGGCCGCCGGGGGCCGGGGGCGCGGCGGGGCCCGATAGATTGGCCGTGTGCTCTCTCGCCTCACACGTCTGCCGCGTCCCGCCGCCTTGGCCGCCTGCGCCGCGCCCGTGCTCGGCCTGTTCGCCGTGGCGGCCCTCGCGCCGCTGCCCTTCGTGATCGCGCAGCCCGGGCTCACGGCCGACGTGCTCGGGGCCCGCGACGGCAAGCCCGTGATCACCGTCACCGGCGCGCCCGCCCGGGCGACCACCGGGCAACTGCGGATGACCACCATCGAGGCCACCGGCCCCTCCACCTCGGTGAAGCTGCCCGAGCTGCTCGGCGACTGGTTCGACAGCAAGCGGGCGGTCCTGCCCAAGGAGGCCGTCTACCCGACGGGCGGAAGCGACAAGGACATCGAGGCCCACAACCTGGAGCAAATGGCCACCTCCCAGACGAACGCCGCCCGGGCCGCCCTCGGATTCCTGCACAAGGACCCCAAGGACGTGAAGGTCGACCTGAACCTCGCCGACGTCGGCGGCCCCAGCGCCGGCCTGCTGTTCTCCCTCGGCATCGTCGACAAGCTCGACGGCGACGGCAGCGGCGGCGACCTCACCGGCGGCCGCGTCATCGCCGGTACGGGAACGATCAGCGAGGACGGCAAGGTCGGCGCGGTCGGCGGCGTGGCCCTGAAGACCCAGGCCGCCCAGCGCGACGGGGCGAGCGTCTTCCTCGTACCGGAGGCGGAGTGCGCGGACGCCCGCTCCGAACTGCCCGAGGGGCTTCGGCTGATCCCGGTCACTTCACTGAAGGACGCGGTCGGCGCACTGCGCTCGCTGAACCGGGGAGAGCCGGTTCCGACCTGCTGACGGGTTCGCGCTCCATCGACCGCCACGCCGGGAACACCAGCGGCGCGAGCGTGACGAGCAGGTAGACCCCGCCGAAGGCCAGCAGCGCCCGGGACGTGCCGAACGCGTCGACCAGCAGGCCCGCCGCGAGCCCGCCCAGCGGCATGGTCAGCTCGCAGCCGGCCAGGGTCACCCCGGAGACGCGGCTGCGCAGCTCCTCGGGCACCTTCTCGTACATGACGGTGCCGAGGATCGGGTTGAGCATGCCCGCACCCAACCCGGCGAGCACCATCGTCACGGCCAGCGGCAGCGCGGTGCCGGTGAGCCCCGCGACCACGTAGCGCGTGGCCCCGGAGACGAGGAAGGCCGCGGCGAAGACGACCCGGCGCGGGTGGCGCTCGCCCCACGCGCCGTACAGCAGGGCGCCCAGCAGGGCGGCGCCGCCGAAGAGGGAGAACATCAGGCCGACGGCGGCGGCCCCGCCGAGGGCCTCGCGGCCGTGGACGGGCAGCAGCACCGCGGACCAGCCCTGGTCCAGGCCGTTGGTCATCATCACCATCAGGGTGATGCCCGCGAGCAGCCGGGAACGGGTCAGGAAGCGCCAGCCCTCGGCGAGTTCGGCCCGGTAGCGGGCGAAGGACGCCTTCTCCTCGGCCGGTTGGGGCTCGGCGGCCGGGATGCCGCGGACGAAGGCGGCGACGAGCAGCGCGGAGACGCCGAAGGTGGCGGCGTCGAGCAGCAGGACGGCCTCGGCGCCCAGGACCGCGATCAGTACGCCGGCCGCCGCGGCCCCGATCATCCGCGCCCCGCGGAAGACCGCGTCGAACAGGCTGGACGCGCGGGCGACGGTGGTGCCGGCGTGCTCGGCGAGGTGCGGCACCAGGACGGAGCGGGCAGTCAGGCCGGGGGTGTGAACGAGGCCGCCGAGGGCCATCAGCGCGCACAGCATCCAGAAGTCCAGCAGGTGCGCGTAGTGCAGCAGGGGTATCGCGCCGACCGACACGGCGCAGACGAGGTCGGAGGCGGCCGAGACGCGGCGGCGGCCGATCCGGTCGATGACGGGGCCGCCGGCCAGGGCGGCGACGACGATGGGCAGGGTGGCGCAGAAGGCGACGATCCCGGCCCGGCCGGCGCTGCCCGTGGTCTGCAGGACGAACCACGGGACGCCGATCAGGGTGAGTGAACTTCCTGCGGTGGAGATGGTGTTGGCGGCCAGGACGGCGGCGAGGGGCCGTCTGCTCATCCCGCGGCCCGCGTGTGCAGACGGGCGGGCTCCACGGGGGCCATCAGCCTGCGGCCGGTGCGGACCAGGGCCTCGCCCATCCGGTTGCGCAGGGCGGGGGCGAACGGCGCGCGGGGCCCGGCGGCCTCCCGGGCCAGGCCCGCGGCGGCGGCCTCGGCGGCCAGTTCGGCGGTGCGGGCGGCGTGGATCCGGGTGGCGTACCCGGCCTGGATCTCGTCGTGCGTGAAGGCGTGCACGGCAGGACTCCTTCTACGGGGAAACGGGAGGGGGGAGATGAAGGGGGAGATGAAGGGCGTCGGCCCGGAGGGCCTATTCGCCGGAGTGCCGCGGGAAGGCGTGCGTGTGGATGCGGACGACCTCGGCGCCCTCGGCCTGCGGCAGGTCGCTGTAGGACCGGACCAAGTCGTGCATCTTGCGCACCAGTTCGAGCGACTGCTCCGGGGTCAGCCGCAGCGTGAAGTCGCTGAGGTCGCTGCCGCGCCGCCACTCGACGGGCCAGATGTCGGCGCGGCCCAGCCAGGCGTTGACCTCCTGGGCGTGGATCGTGGCGATCTCGTGCAGGAAGACGTCGGCGGCGCCGCGGGTCTCGGCGTCGGCGGAGAACACCAGCGACTCGTCGAACTGCGTGCACTCCTGGGCCGCCCGCCACCAGCGCTCGCGGCCCTTGCCGTGCTCCGGGGCGTCCTCGACGAACCCGTGCGCGGCGAGCTGGCGCAGGTGGTAGCTGGTGGCACCGCTGGACTCGCCGAGCCGCTCGCCCAGCTGCGAGGCGGTGGCCGGCCCGTCCTGGCGCAGAGCGGCCAGCAACCGCATGCGCAGGGGGTGGGCGAGGCCGCGCAGGGAGCGGGCGTCGAGGCTCCGCACCTGCGGGGGCTGCGGAGCCTCTGGGGCTTCCGGGACTTCCGGCACTTCCGGGGCTTCCGGCTCTTCGGGCATGCCTCCACAGTAGAGATGCAAAGAAACCTATGCAAGGGTTTCTTTGCAACGCTTCCTTTGGAACTGGCCGTTCCGCCCTCCGTGCGCTCAGCCCTCCTGTGCCGCCTGCTCCACCAGCGGGATCACCCGCAGCGGCACCGGGTTCTCCATCACGATCGCCGTCGAGGCCCGCACGATCCCGTCGAAGGCCACCACCCGGTCGATCACCCGCTGCAGATCGGCGTTGGACCGGGCGACGAGCCGGCACAGCATGTCCCCGTGCCCCGTCGTCGTGTGCAGCTCCAGCACCTCCGGCACCCCGCTCAGGTGGGCCCGTACGTCCGCGCCCTGGCCCTGTTTGATCTCCAGCGTGGCGAAGGCGGTCACCGGATACCCCAGCGCCGCCGGATCGACCTGCGGGCCGAACCCGCGGATCACCCCGTTCGACTGGAGCCGGTCGAGCCGCGCCTGCACCGTGCCGCGCGCCACGCCGAGCCGCCGCGAGGCCTCCAGCACCCCGATCCGCGGTTCGCGGGCCAGCAGGACGATGAGCCGGCCGTCGAGTTCGTCGATGCCCATGGATCCTTTTCCTCCGTGCTGTCCAGTGTCGCCCCGGGAGTGGTCATCCTGCACAGATGTTTCAGCAATGCTGCGGCCCGGCTGTGCAGCTTGTACAGCAGAACAGGAAACTATTGCGCAGCTTGTGGATCGGCGGGACTCTGCGCTCATGACTGAGTCTTTGGTGAACCTGGAAACCACCCCGCACACCGCGCGTGAGGCAGACCCCTTCCCGGTGAAGGGCATGGACGCGGTCGTCTTCGCCGTCGGCAACGCCAAGCAGGCCGCGCACTACTACTCGACCGCCTTCGGCATGAAGCTCGTCGCCTACTCCGGACCGGAGAACGGCGTCCGCGAGACGGCGAGCTACGTGCTGACCAACGGCTCGGCCCGCTTCGTCCTGACCTCGGTCATCAAGGCGAGCACGGACCGCGGCCGCTTCCTCGCCGAGCACGTCGCCGACCACGGCGACGGCGTCGTCGACCTCGCCATCGAGGTCCCCGACGCACGCGCCGCCTACGCGTACGCCGTCGAGCAGGGCGCCCGCGGCCTGGACGAGCCGTACGAGGTGTCCGACGAGAACGGCACCGTCGTCCTCGCCGCCATCGCCACCTACGGCCAGACCCGCCACACGCTGGTCGAGCGCAAGAACTACACCGGCCCCTACCTGCCGGGGTACGTTGCCGTCGACCCGATGGTCGAGCCGCCGGCCAAGCGGACCTTCCAGGCCATCGACCACTGCGTCGGCAACGTCGAGCTCGGCCGCATGAACGAGTGGGTCGCGTTCTACAACAAGGTCATGGGCTTCACGAACATGAAGGAGTTCGTGGGCGACGACATCGCGACCGAGTACTCGGCGCTGATGTCGAAGGTCGTCGCGGACGGCACCCTCAAGGTGAAGTTCCCGATCAACGAGCCGGCGATCGCGAAGAAGAAGTCGCAGATCGACGAGTACCTGGAGTTCTACGGCGGCGCCGGCGTCCAGCACATCGCGCTGGCCTCCAACGACATCGTCGCCACCGTGCGGTCGATGCGGGCCGCGGGCGTGCAGTTCCTCGACACCCCGGACTCGTACTACGACACGCTGGGCGAGTGGGTCGGCGACACGCGTGTGCCGATCGAGACCCTGCGCGAGCTGAAGATCCTGGCGGACCGGGACGAGGACGGCTACCTGCTGCAGATCTTCACCAAGCCGGTGCAGGACCGGCCGACGGTCTTCTTCGAGATCATCGAGCGGCACGGGTCGATGGGCTTCGGCAAGGGCAACTTCAAGGCGCTGTTCGAGGCGATCGAGCGGGAGCAGGAGAAGCGCGGCAACCTCTGACCTCTGCGGTTGTGCTGCGGCTGCCGCCGCGGTCCCCGGCCCCCTGAGCCCCTCCGGCCCAGGGGGCCGTCGCCGTCCCCGCTGCGCGGAGCCACCCCCTCCCCACCCCTTCCCGAAACCGGGGCCTCCGCCCCCGGCCCCCACCCGCCTCAAACGCCGGCGGGGCTCCGACAACCGCCCGCTCCGCCACTGGCGGCACATTCAGCCCCCGCCGGCGGTACACCCAGCCTCGCCGGCGATTGAGGCGCGGGGCGGTGGGGCGGAGCCCCGTTACGGGTCTGCGGGGGACTCGGACGGGGTGGGGGTCGGCCGGGGCGGCTCCCGCTTGGGGTTCGGCTTCGGCGCCGCCGGCGTCGGCTTCGGCGAGGGCGACGGGGACGGCGGAGCGGACGGCGTCGGGGACGCCGTCGGGAGGTCCACCGGGACCCACGGGACGCGCGGCTGCATGTTCTCCGGCCCGCCCGGCGGCGGCTGCCCGACCGAAGCCAGGGCCTCCCGCGCCAGCGGCCCCCGCACCGGCGAGAACTCCGGGTTCGTGCGCAGCGCTTCCTGCAGGTGCCGCCGCGCCCCCGCCTCGTCGCCGAGCCCCTGCTCGACCACCCCCAGGTGGTACGCGAAGTCCGCACTCCGCATCCCGCGGTCCGTGGCCTTCTTCGCGTACTCCAAGGCGGCCGCGTCATCGCCGCCCTTGTGCAGCGCCCACCCCAGCGCATCGGCCACCTGCATGCTCTTGTGCCGCGTCCACTCCTCCCGCAGCCGCCGCACCGCCGCCGCCGGATCGCCGTGGTCCGCCTCGTACAGCCCGAGGACCACCTCCTCGTTCACGCCCTGCGCGGTGCCCCGCGCCGCCACCGTCCGCAGCAGCCCGTACGCCGCCCGCGCCTCCTCCCGGCGCCCCAGCGACTCCAGCAGCTCGCCCAGCTCCAGCGCCAGCCGCGGCACCGGCGCCCGCCCCAGCGCCATCCGGTAGTCCCGCACCGCCTCCCCGCCCCGGCCCAGCCCCGCCAGCGCCCGGGCCCGGCCGCCCAGGGCCTCCGCCTGCCCCGGATCCGTGCGCAGCGCGGCCTCGTACTGGCGCAGCGCCTCCCCGGGGTCGCCCCGCTCCCACGCCAACTCCCCGATCCGGTACAGCACGTACGCCTTCTCCGCCGGCGACTTCGCCGCGCCCGCCGCGCTCTCCATCGCCATCGCCGCGTCCTCGCGCCAGCCGCGGTCCCGGTAGACCTGCGAGGCCCGCAGGTACGCCGCCACGCCCGGCCGCAGGTCCACCAGCCGCTGCATGGCCGTCTCGGCGGCCTTGTAGTCCCCGAGCCCGGTGTACGCGTCCACCAGCACCGGGTACGCCGTCCACCGCTGCGGCCCCTGCGCCCGCAGCAGCTCGCCCCACTTGCGGCCCGTCCCGAAGTCCCCGCGGGCATTGGCCAGGCTGCCCATGCCCGTCATCGCCTCGACGTTGCCCTTCTCCGCCGGCCGCAGCTCCAGCGAGCGCTTCAGCGCCTTCTCCGCCTTCGGGTACCAGCCCGGGTCCGCGGTGCGGCGCCCCTGCTCCAGGTACGCCGACCCCAGCACCGCCCACGACGCGTCGTCCCGCGGATGCGCCTCGAGCCACTTCTCCCGGTCCGCGACCAGCGCCGTCAGGTCCACGGCGGAGGCCGGGGCGCCCCTGCCGACCGCCGAGGCGGCCCGCTCCATCGGTCCCGGCGGGCGGGCGTCGTCCGCCGGGCGGGCCGGCCGGATCAGCAGGGCCCCGGCGATCAGGACCACCGCGATGGCGGCCGCCACGACCGTTTTGCGGCCGGTGAACGTCACGGGCGGCGCCGGCTGCTGCGCTTCCTCCTCGATACGGTCCATGAGGTTCACTGTGCGTCAATATGAATGGCTCGCCGAGGTGTCCGAAGCCTGCCGCGGCCGTGTTCACACCGATGGCCCCGGCTGCCACGCTGAGCCCATGGATCTCATGGTTGACGAGCCGACCGCACGTCTGCGCGCGAGCCTCCTCGAAGGGCTCCCCGCCGAGGCCCTCCTCACCGACCCCGAGGTGACCTCCTCCTACGCCACCGACATGGCCGCCTTCTGCCCCGCCGGCACCCCGGCGGCCGTGGCCCTGCCCCGCACCGTCGAACAGGTGCAGCACGTCCTGCGCACCGCCACCGCCCTACGCGTCCCCGTCGTCCCGCAGGGCGCCCGCACCGGCCTGTCCGGCGCCGCGAACGCCTCCGACGGCTGCATCGTGCTCTCCCTCGTCAAGATGGACCGCATCGTCGAGGTCAACCCCGTCGACCGGATCGCCGTCGTCGAACCGGGCGTCGTCAACGCCGTGCTCTCGCGGGCCGTCGCCGAGCAGGGCCTGTACTACCCGCCCGACCCCTCCAGCTGGGAGCAGTGCACCATCGGCGGCAACATCGGCACCGCCTCCGGCGGCCTGTGCTGCGTCAAGTACGGGGTCACCGCCGAATACGTGCTCGGCCTCGACGTCGTCCTCGCCGACGGACGGCTGCTGCGCACCGGCCGGCGCACCGCCAAGGGCGTCGCCGGCTACGACCTCACCCGCCTCTTCGTCGGCTCCGAGGGCAGCCTCGGCGTCGTCGTGCGCGCCGTCCTCGCGCTGAAGCCCGCCCCGCCCCGGCAGCTCGCGCTGGCCGCCGAGTTCCCCTCCGCCGCGGCCGCCTGCGCGGCCGTCTGCGCCGTCATGGAGGCCGGCCTGACCCCGTCCCTGCTGGAGCTGATGGACGGCACCACGGTCCGTGCCGTCAACGCCCTCGGGAGGATGGGCCTGCCCGAGACCACCGAGGCCCTGCTGCTCGCCGCCTTCGACACCCCGCAGGCGCCCGAGGAGCTCGCCGCCGTGGGGGAGCTGTGCACCGCGGCCGGCGCCACCGCCGTGGTTCCCGCCGAGGACGAGGCGGAGTCCGAACTGCTGCTCCAGGCCCGCCGGATGTCCCTGACCGCCCTGGACGCCCTGCGGCCCGCGACCATGATCGACGACGTCTGCGTACCGCGCTCGCGGCTCGCCGAGATGCTCGAGGGGACCGCCGCCATCGCCCGCGCGCACGACCTCCTCATCGGCGTCTGCGCCCACGCCGGCGACGGGAACACCCACCCCGTGGTCTGCTTCGACCCCGCGGACGAGGACGAGACGCGGCGGGCCCGGGCGTCCTTCGACGAGATCATGGCGCTCGGCCTCTCCCTCGGCGGGACCATCACCGGCGAACACGGCGTCGGCGTCCTGAAGAAGGAGTGGCTCGCCCGGGAACTGGGGCCGGTGGGGCTCCAGATGCAGCAGGCGGTCAAGCAGGCGTTCGACCCGCTCGGCCTGCTCAACCCCGGAAAGCTCTTCTGAGCCGCTCGCCCCGGGCCGTCCGAGCCGTCCGGGGCCGGCCGGGCGTACGGGCTGCCCCGGGCCCGCGGGGCTCGTGGGGCGCGCCGGGCGTACGGGCTGCCCCGGGCGTATGGGCTCGACCAGGCGCATGTGCCCGCGCACGCCGCGCTTCACCGGGCCCCGCATCACAGGTCACCGCCGTCCGCCGACTCGTCCGAGGGCCACGGGTCGCGCATCCACAGCTCGTCGGCCGGGGTCGGCGCGAGCAGCACCGCCAGCGCGGCGTCCAGGCCCAGCCGCTCGGCCTCGGTGCCCGGCGGCACCACGCGCAGGGTGCGCTCCAGCCAGGTCGACACCGTGCCGGCCGGGGCCTGGAGCAGGGCGTCGCCGTCGGGGGAGCTGAGGGCCATGCACAGCACCGCCTTGTCCTCGACCTTGGCGGGCCAGACGCGGACGTCGCCGTGCCCGCACGGGCGGAACACCCCCTCCACCAGCAGCTCGCGGGCGAAGGTCCAGTTGACCGGGGTGCTGGAGCCGGTGTGGAAGGTGATGTGGACGGCGTACGGATCGTCCGTGAGGTAGACCAGCCGGGCCGGGACCGGCACGGTGCGCTCGGGGGACAGGACCAGTTTCAGTTCGAGCTCGCGCTCGATGACGGGGTGGTGCATCGCGGCCTCGCTTCGGTTCGGTGTGCGGGGCCGGCGTGTGGCCCCGCCCTTGCAGAGAGCGCCCGTGTGCCCGGGTATGACGCGACTTCGCGCACCGGATCGCGGATTGGCCGGAACCTTTCGGCTGGCCGAAAACCGCTCTGATGGGCGACGTTCGCCCGAAGGCTTGGATTCTCCCGTTACCCGACCTGTCGGGCCGCGGTTCTTGGCTATGGTCCTGCCCTTGCACAAGCCTCAAGCCACGATCGGAGTTGGGGACATGACGGCCTCCCCTGGTGACGGCGAGCACGCGGCCCGCGAGGGCTACTACCCCGATCCGTCCATCCCCGGCTACGTCCGGTACTGGAACGGCCTGTCCTGGGTGCCCGGTACGAGCCGCCCCGCCACCCCGGCCGACGAGACGGGCCCGGTGTTCCTGGACGACACCTCCGTGACCGAGGCGCTGTCCGACTCCGGGCCGCGGCCCGCACCCCGCCCGGTCCCGACGCCCGCCCCCGTGCCCGCCCCCACCCCCTCGGTGCCCGCCCCGGCCCCGGCTCCCGAGGCCGCCTGGCAGGCCGATCCGCTGCACCAGTCCGGCTTCGGCGGCCCGCACGACCGCCGCATCTCCTGGGGCAGCCGCCCCGAGCCGGAGCCCGACCCCGGGCACGCGCCCGCCCGTTCGACCGGGATCTCGCTGGGCCGCGGCCCGCGCCCCGAGCCGCTGGACCGGGCGGACCGGCCGGACCTCGCCGACCTGGCGGACATGGCCGACATGGCCGACCTGGCCGGGCCGGCGGACTTCGCGGAACCGGCCGACGCGGTGGGGCGCGGCCCCGGGGTGTCGTTCGCCCGTACCCCGGCCGCCGCGGCGGCGGCCCGCTCCGGCGCCGAGGGGATCGGCACCCTCTCGGCCCGCTCCCCGGCCGCCACCACCCAGGCCCCCGCCGGCGCCCCCGCCCCGTCGCCCGCCTCCGGCCCCGACACCGCCTGGCCCGCCGCCCCCGGAGGCGGCGCCGCATCCGGACTCACCTCCTCCTGGCCCGAGGCCGCACCCCGCCGCACCCCGCCGGCCCCCCGCCCCGAGCCCGACTGGGAACCCCGCACCACGCCCCGCCGCGACCCGGCATGGGACCCCGAGCCCCCCTCGGGCCCCACCTGGCAGCCCCGCACCACGGGCCCCGGCACGGCCGCAGCGGACGCCCCCCGGCGCGAGCCGGTCTGGGAGCCGGCCTGGGAGACCGGGGCTGCCGTAACGGGCGGCCCCGGCGCCGACGCCCCGCAGCGCAACGGAGATCCGGGCCGGCAGCCCCGCCCGGAGGGCCTCGGCGCGGACCGCCTGGAGGCCCTGTACGCGGAGCCGCCCCGGGAAGCCCGTACGCCGGTGTCCGAGGAGCCGGAGACGCCCCTCGGGTCGGGCTGGGAGCCGCGTACCGCCGACCCCGCGGACCCGGCGGCCGACCGCGCGCCGCAGGGCCCCCAGCGGGCGCGTACGGCCGGACCGGACCCCGACTCCTGGGCGGCCCGCGCCTCCCGCGCCTCCCGGGCGGCCGCCGCCGAAGCCGCACAGGCGCAGGCGCCGGCCGAACCCCGTACGGCCAGAGGGCCTGCCGCGACGACCCCCGGGCCGCGGCAGGCCCCCGGCGGCACGGCCCCGGCGGCCCCAACCACCCCGGCCTCCCCGGCGGCCCAGACGGCCAAGGCGCCCCACCGCCCCACCGACCGCTCGGTGTTCGAGGACATGGCCGAGCGGGCGGTGCGTCCCTCCGGGCTGCTGCGGCGCTTCGTGGCCCGGTCCCTGGACACCGCCGTGTACTACGTCGTCGCAGCCGCGGCCGCCTGGCCCCTCGTCCCCGCGGCCACCGACCACCTGCGGGCCAAGGTGGACGCAGCCCGCGGCACCGGCCGGGTGACCACGGTCTGGCTGTTCGACACCACCATGGCGGGTTACCTGGGCGTGGTGGTGGGCGCCGTCCTGCTCTTCGGGGTGTTCTACGAGGTGCTGCCCACCGCCCGCTGGGGCCGGACCCCGGGCAAGTGGCTGCTGCGCGTACGGGTCCTGGCCGGCTCGGGCCTGCGCCCGCCCCGCTTCGGCGCGGCACTGCGCCGCTGGCTGGTGTACTGGCTCCTCGGCCCCTTCGCCGCGTTCTGGTGCCTCGTGGACCGCCCGCGCCGCAGGGGCTGGCACGACAGGGCGGCGGGGACGTACGTGGCCCGCTGACCGCGCCCGGGGCGTCCCCGGGCGCACGGGCTCGCCCGGACGGACGCCGTCCCGTTGCGGGTCGGGCGGGGCCGGGTTCGACTCGGGCCATGAGCACCGACCAGCCGCCGGGCGAGCCGCCCGAGGACGACCCGTTCCTCAAGAAGCCCCACGACCCGACGCCCCCGTCGGGCGGCTCGCCGTACGGCAGCCCGCCTCCCGGCGGCACCCCTCCCGGCGGCCCCCCGCCCCCGGGCGGCCCCTACGGCGGCGGGGCGGGCGGTACCGGCGGCGGCTACCCGCCCCCGCCCCCGGGCGGCCCGTACGGCGGTGACCCGTACGGCTCCGGCGGCGACTACGGCATGCCCGACCCGCTCGCGGGCATGCCCCCGCTCGCCCCGTTCGGCAAGCGGCTCGGGGCCCGCGTCATCGACGTGGTCATCGTGCTGGTCCCGCTGTTCCTCATCCAGTTGGCGCTCGGCACCAACCGGTACGTGGTGGAGACGAACAAGGGGGAGGACATCAGCGAGGTCTTCACCAAGTCGTACAGCGGCAGCGGCCTGCTCATGACCCTGATCTCGATCGTGGCGTACATCGGCTACGACTGGTGGTTCACGCACTCGGACGGCAGGACCGTCGGCAAGAAGGCGCTCGGCCTGCGGGTGGCGATGCTCAACGACGGCAGCGTCCCGCCCTCCGGCGCGGCCCTCTCCCGCGCCGCCGTGCTCTGGCTGCCGACCCTCGTGTGCTGCGCCTGCCTGTGGCCGCTCGCCCTGATCGTGTCGATGCTCGTGGACAAGCCGTACAAGCAGGCCCTGCACGACAAGGTGGGCAAGACGGTGGTGGTCACCGTCGGCTGAGGCCGTGACGGCAGCCGACGGCCCGCGGCCCGGAGGCTCAGTGGTGGACCGGTTGTTCGGCGGCGGCCGTCCGGGGTTCGGGCACCCGGGCGGCCGCCGCCGTGTCCGAGGGGGCCGCAGCGGGCGTGACTTCGGTAACACCCCCCGCCCCGGACCCGGCGTCGGCGCCCGCCCCGGCGGGGGCCGCGTGCCGGCCCCGGCGGCGCGGCGCGGCCGCGGTGAGCGCGACGAGCAGGCCGAGCGCGAGGGCGGCCGTGGTGATGACCGCGACCCCGAGCCCGGTGCGCGTCTGCGAGAGCAGCAGCATGGCGATCGTCGAGGCGACGACGGCGGCGGACCCGTAGAGGACCTGGGCGGCAGTGGGGCGCGGCATGGCGGTGTCCGTCCTCAAGGCGGGGAGAGGGGGGTGTGCTCAACTCGGTCGCGCGGCAAGTGACTCTACGACGGGGGATGCCCGGGCGCAGCAGCCGGTAAGCGTGACCTGACCCACGGTGGCCGTAGCGCGGGGGGCGCACGGGTTCATGACCCCGTCTCACATGGTGGTCGGGAAACCCCCTTCGTCCCTTATCGCTGGGGATCGTCCGGATAGCGGAACTGCCTGACCGCATAGTGCAGTTGTAAGGAAGAAGTCAAGGTCTGTCTTTTCTTTAGACTCTCCGGTCAAATGTCGTCACTTGAGACGCGCGCCGCGCGGAACCCCCCACCCTTTCGGAGACGTTCCGACCTGTGTCGCGGCCGCGGGAGGGGAACGACATCAAGTGACCAGCATGTCCAACCGCCGACGAGCGCTGCGCACCGCAGCCATCGGCGTGACCCTGGCCGCCACCGCGGCCTCCGGTGCCTTCTTCGCCGTCACCGCCCAGGCCAACGGTGCTCCTGCCGGCGTCCCGGCCGCCGAGAAGCAGGACCCGACCTCTCCGGCCAAGGAGCAGGTCCAGCACAACCTCGAAGGCCCGTTCAGCAAGAAGCAGGCGCAGGCCCGCGAGGCAGCCCTCGACCAGGTGCTGAGCGGCAAGAAGGACGTCGAGCAGCGCGGCGCCTCCAAGGTCGTCAAGCTCGACGACAAGAAGTACGTCGAGCTCGGCCGCGAGAAGACCGACAAGATCTTCACGATCCTCGTCGAGTTCGGCGACCAGGTCGACAGCTCGACCATGTTCGACCCGGACGGCCCGGAGGGCCCCAAGCCCCCGGTCCCGAAGTACGGCGGCACGCCCGGCCCGCTGCACAACACGATCGCGCAGCCCGACCGCGCGAACAACAACAGCACCGCGTGGCGCAAGGACTTCAGCCGCGACTACTTCCAGGACCTGTACTTCGGTACCGGCCAGGGCAAGAACTCGCTGAAGACCTACTACGAGAAGACCTCCTCGGGCCGCTACTCGGTCGACGGCGAGGTCGCCGACTGGGTCAAGATCCCGTACAACGAGGCCCGCTACGGCTCGAACTACTGCGGCCAGACCAACTGCTCCAACGTGTGGGACACCGTCCGCGACGGCGTCAACGCGTGGGTGGACGCCCAGAAGAAGGCCGGCAAGACCGACGAGCAGATCAAGGCGCAGCTGTCCCAGTACGACCAGTGGGACCGCTACGACTACGACGGCGACGGCAACTTCAACGAGCCCGACGGCTACATCGACCACTTCCAGATCGTCCACGCGGGCGAGGACGAGTCGGCCGGCGGCGGTGTCCAGGGCCACGACGCGCTGTGGGCGCACCGCTGGTACGCGTACGGCACCAACACGGGCAAGACCGGCCCGGAGAACAACAAGGCCGGCGGCACCCAGATCGGCGACACCGGCATCTGGGTCGGCGACTACACGATGCAGCCGGAGAACGGCGGCCTCGGCGTCTTCGCCCACGAGTACGGCCACGACCTCGGCCTGCCGGACCTGTACGACACCACCGGCGGCGGCGAGAACTCGGTCGGCTTCTGGTCCCTGATGTCGGCGGGCTCCTGGCTCGGCGAGGGCAAGGACTCCATAGGCGACCTCCCGGGCGACATGACCGCCTGGGACAAGCTGCAGCTGGGCTGGCTGAACTACGACACGGCCAAGGCCGCGACGAAGTCCACCCACAAGCTCGGTGTGTCGGAGTACAACACCAAGGACAAGCAGGCCCTGCTCGTCGAGCTGCCGAAGAAGCAGGTCAAGACCGACGTCACCACCCCCGCCGAGGGCTCCTCGCAGTGGTGGAGCGGCATGGGTGACGACCTGAAGAACACCCTGACCCGCTCGGTCGACCTGACCGGCAAGAAGTCCGCCGCCCTGTCCCTGAAGGGCTGGTGGGACATCGAGAAGGACTACGACTTCCTCTACACCGAGGTGTCCACCGACGGCGGCGCCACCTGGACCGCCCTGGCCGGCACCGCCAACGGCAAGGCCATCCCGCTCGACGCCGCGGGCTCCCCGGCGCTGACCGACGCCTCCGGCGGCTGGCAGGACCTGAACTTCCCGCTGGACGCCTACGCCGGCAAGAAGGTCGACCTGCGCTTCCGCTACCAGACGGACGGCGGCGCGGGCGGCAAGGGCTTCACCGCCGACGCGATCAAGCTGACCGCCGACGGCGCCGCGCTGTTCACCGACGGCGCCGAGAACGGCGACAACGGCTGGACCGGCAAGGGCTTCTCCCGCATCGGCGCCGGCTTCACCAAGGAGTACGAGCAGTACTACATCGCGGAGAACCGCCGCTACGTGTCGTACGACTCCACCCTGAAGGTCGGCCCGTACAACTTCGGCTGGGCCAACACCCGCCCGGGCTGGGTCGAGCACTACCCGTACCAGGACGGCCTGCTGATCTGGCTGTGGGACAAGTCCCAGAAGGACAACAACACGAGCGTGCACCCCGGCTCGGGTCTGATCCTGCCGATCGACGCCAACGCCAAGCCCATGAAGTGGGCCGACGGCACCCTGCTGCGCAACAAGATCCAGCCGTACGACGCGCCGTTCAGCGCGTACTCGACGGACGCGTTCACGCTGCACAACAAGGGCGAGTCGCTGTTCCTGAAGCCGAAGCCCGCCAACCTGGTCTTCGACGACCACAAGGGCAAGTACTACTACGACGAGAACCCGACCGGTTCGGTGAAGGTTTCTGACACCAACACCAAGATCAAGATCGCCAAGGAGGCCTACGACGGTCTCCAGATGACGGTCGAGGTCGGCCCCTCCTCGAAGTAACCGGGTAAAACCGCAGGTCACAGCATGATCGGCCGTCGCCCCCTAGCGGGCGGCGGCCGATCGCGTTTAGATGCGGAAGCGACCTGTGTTGACCACCCTTATTGACGTCCAGCTGACGGGGGAGACGTACAGCATGCCTGCCGGAGGTTTCACCAGGCTCCCGAACGGGAGCGTCGTCGTCGCGCTGACCCTGCCCAGACCGGGCGGGGACGGCGACGACGAGGGACCCGTCCGGGTCCTCGTCCACGCGGCGAACCGGGCCCGCGCCCTGACCAGGCTGCGGAACCTGGGCCTGCGCGCCGTGTACCTGCGCGGCAACACCGCGCCACCGACCCCGGACGAGGTCACCGCCGTCCTGCACCATCCGGACGGGCTGCTGTGGCGCGCCCAGCCGGACGCCGCGGGCGAGCTCTGGCACCCGATACGGGCCCTGCTGCGGGGCTGAGGCCGCTTGCGGGCCCTGCCACGCCCAGCCAGGGCCTGCTAGGCGCTGCGGACCACCGGGGCGCCGGTCAGCGCCACCCCGGCCGCCCGGAGCTCCTCCAGGGCCCGGGCGGTGGTGTGCGGGGCCACACCTGCGGTCAGGTCCAGCAGGACGCGCGTGCGCAGGCCGGCGCGGGCCGCGTCCAGGGCGGTGGCCCGCACGCAGTGGTCCGTCGCGATGCCGACCACGTCGACCTCGGTGACGCCGCGCTCGCGCAGCCACTCGGCGAGGCCCGTGCCGTTCTCATCGGTGCCCTCGAAGCCGCTGTACGCGGCCTCGTACGCCCCCTTGTCGAAGACCGCGGCGACCGCGCCGGAGGCGATGGCCGGTGCGAGGTTCGGATGGAACCCGGCGCCCTCGGTGCCCGCGACGCAGTGCACCGGCCAGGAGGTCTCGTAGTCCGGGGCGGCCGGGGGCCGGGCGAAGTGCGGGCCCGGGTCGACGTGGTGGTCGCGGGTGGCGACGACGTGGCGGTAGCCGGCGGTGGCGTTGCCGATCAGCTCGGTGATCGCGGCGGCGACGTCGGCGCCGCCGGTGACCGCGAGGCTGCCGCCCTCGCAGAAGTCGTTCTGTACGTCGACGACGATCAGTGCGCGGTGCATTTCGCGTGCCCTTCGGCTCGGTGTGGTGATGCGGCGGCGGGCCCCTGCGGGGGGCTCTTCCCCCACCCCGCCCCTTCCCGAAACCGGGGGTGATCCAGCCCGCGCGGCGTTTGAGCGCACCGGGCGCGGAGCGCCCGGTTCTTTCAGCCCCGCCGGCGTTTGAGGCGAACGGGGTCCGGGGCGGAGCCCCCGGTTTCGGGAAGGGGCGGGGTGGGGACAGGCCCCGCGCAGCGGGAGCCGCCCGGCGGCAGCCGGTCGAGGGCCGGGCCCCCGCCGGAGGCTAGAGGTACTCGGTCGGGATCACGGCCTCGCCGCGGGAGAGCTGCGTCGCGGAGAGCGGAAGCCCGCCGCGGGCCTCGCGGTGGCGGTTCCGGGCCGCCTCCAGCGGCTCCCGAGCCACCACCTCCCCCGCCTTGACCAGCTGGACCAGCAGCTGCCGGTCCGCCAGGGCCGCAGGGACCGGCCCGGTCCCGACCACCTCGGCCTCGGCCACCCCGTCCGTGTCCAGCCGCCGCGCCGCCCACTTGCGCCCCCCGACGGACGTCTTCCCGCCGGAGGCCTTCTTCGCCACCGGCACCAGCGGCGCCTTCGGATCAGCCGACTGCGCCCGCGCCACCAGCTTGTAGACCATCGAGCACGTGGGGTGCCCGCTGCCCGTCACCAGCTGCGTACCGACCCCGTACGCATCCACCGGCGCCGCCGCCAGCGAGGCGATCGCGTACTCGTCGAGGTCCGAGGTGACCACGATCTTCGTCCGCCCGGCCCCCAGCTCGTCCAGCTGCTGCCGCACCCGGTGCGCGACCAGCAGCAGGTCCCCGGAGTCGATCCGGACCGCGCCCAGTCCCGTCCCGGCGATCTCCACGGCGGTGCGCACCGCCTCGGCCACGTCGTACGTGTCCACCAGCAGGGTGGTCCCGCCGCCCAACGAGGCCACCTGCGCGGTGAAGGCGTCCCGCTCGCTGTCGTGCAGCAGCGTGAAGGCGTGCGCGCTGGTCCCGACCGTCGGGATCCCGTACCGGAAGCCGGCCGCGAGGTCCGAGGTGGAGGTGAAGCCGCCGACGTAGGCGGCCCGCGAGGCGGCCACGGCGGCCAGCTCGTGGGTGCGCCGGGCGCCCATCTCGATCAGCGGCCGCTCCCCGGCGGCCGAGGCCATCCGGGACGCGGCGGCGGCGATCGCCGAGTCGTGGTTGAGGATCGACAGGACGACCGTCTCCAGCAGCACGCACTCGGCGAAGCTGCCCTCGACCCGCAGGATCGGCGAGCCGGGGAAGTACACCTCGCCCTCGGGGTAGCCCCAGATGTCACCCGAGAAGCGGTACGAGGAGAGCCAGTCCAGCGTCCGCATGTCGACGACGGCCCGCTCGCGCAGGAACTCCAGCACGGCGCCGTCGAAGCGGAAGTTCTCCACGGCGTCCAGGACGCGGCCGGTGCCGGCCACGACCCCGTAGCGCCGCCCCTCGGGCAGCCGCCGGGTGAACACCTCGAAGACCGAGCGGCGGTCGGCGGTGCCGTTCGCCAGGGCGGCCTGCAGCATCGTGAGCTCGTAATGATCCGTGAAGAGCGCTGTCGACGGCACGTCCACCGGCAGGCCCAGGTCCGCAGGGTTCATGCCACGGATGCTAGCGCACATTTCGTCAGAGTGACGAAATGTAGGGCCGGTTTGTGCAACGGACCCGCCACGGTGGCAGCATGGGACAAGTGAGTGTTGCTCCCATTGAGATCGAACGCACCGAGTCGGCCGAAGAGACCTCCGCGGTCCCCGAGCCCGACGTTCCCTGGGTGACCCTGGTGCACAACGACCCGGTCAACCTCATGAGCTACGTGACGTACGTGTTCCAGGCGTACTTCGGCTACACGAAGGACAAGGCGCACAAGCTGATGCTCGACGTCCACCACAAGGGGCGGGCCGTCGTCTCCAGCGGCACCCGCGAGGAAATGGAGCGCGACGTGCAGGCCATGCACGGCTACGGCCTGTGGGCCACCCTCTCCCAGGACCGCATCTGATGGGGCGCTCCGCAGCGATGTTCGAAGCCCGCAAGGGTGGCGGAGCCGCCATCGCGCTGGACGAGGTCGAGATCTCCATCCTGCGCTCCCTGGCCGTCAACCTCCTGGAGCTCATCGGGCCGGGCGCACCCGAGCCGGACGCCGACGCCGACCCGCTCGCCATGCTGTTCGCGGAGGAGCACCAGGGCCCCACCGAGAAGCCCGCCGACCCGGCGCTCGCCCGGCTCTTCCCCGACGCCTACGGCGGCCCCGGCTCCGAAGGCCAGGGCGTGGACCAGACCGAGATCGCCGCCCGCTCGGCGGAATTCCGCCGCTTCACCGAGAACGACCTGCGCGCCCGCAAGCGGGAGGACGTGCTCGCCGTCGTCCACAGCCTGAACGCCCTCACCCCCGGCGAGGACGGTTCGGCCGTGCTGGAGCTCACCGGCGAGCTCCCGCTGCGCTGGCTCGGTGCGCTCAACGACCTGCGCCTGACCATCGCCGCCCGCCTGGAGATCACCGAGGACGACGAGAGCGCGCTGCTGTTCGGGCTGCCGGACGAGGACCCGCGCAAGCCGATCTCGATGGCGTACGTGTGGCTCACCGGCCTCCAGGAGACGCTCATCGAGACCCTCTGAGACTCTCTGAGGCCCTGCGAGGGGCTCTCGGAGGGCTTCGGTGCGCCGCTGTTCGCTCAGCGGACGCTCAAATCCGGATAACGATCAGATCACCGTCATGCGGTGATCTGACTCCTTTCACCACCCATGTCCTGATTTACATGTGATCTGCGCCACATATCGGCCTCCCGGTCGGAGATCGACACGTGATAGATCTTCACGACCGCCGACGGGAACGCCACCCATGTCCCCCTCGGCCTGCTTCAACCGGCTGACCGCCGGCGTGCAACTCCATCCGTATCCGGGGGGATCGAGGACCCGATCCGCAGCCATCGAAGGCGCGGGTCGGCGTGGAGAAAGGCGCACCAACACATGACCTCTGTGCAGGTCGAGCAGCACGACAAGGCACCCGGCGAGGGCGCCGGGGCCGAGGGTGGCGAGGGATACCACCGCACACTCGGCGCCCGCCAGATCCAGATGATCGCGATCGGCGGCGCCATCGGCACCGGCCTCTTCCTGGGCGCCGGCAAGGCGATCTCGAAGGCCGGCCCGAGCCTCATCCTGGCCTACGCCATCGCAGGCCTGGTCATCTTCTTCATCATGCGCGCCCTCGGCGAGCTGCTGATGTACCGCCCCGTCGCGGGCTCCTTCTCGGACTACGCCCGGGAGTTCCTCGGCCCGTTCTGGGGATACGCCACCGGCTGGACGTACTGGCTGTTCTGGGTGGTCACCGGCATCACCGAAGTCACCGCCGCCGCCAAGTACATGACGTACTGGACCCACGACAGCTTCCCGCAGTGGGCCTACGCGCTGATCTTCACGGTCGTCCTCTACACCGCCAACCTGATCTCCGTGAAGCTCTTCGGTGAGCTGGAGTTCTGGTTCTCCATGGTCAAGGTCACCGCCATCGTCGGCATGATCCTGATCTGCGCCGGCATCCTCACCATCGGCTTCAGCGACGCCGCCGACGGCGCCACCTTCGCCAACCTGTGGAACGACCGCGGCTTCTTCCCCAACGGCATCGGCGAGACGCTGATGACCCTGCAGATCGTCGTGTTCGCCTTCCTCGCGGTCGAGCTGGTCGGCGTCACCGCCGGCGAGTCCAAGGACCCCGAGAAGACCCTGCCCAAGGCCATCAACACCGTGCCGTGGCGCATCGCCGTCTTCTACGTCGGCGCCCTCATCATGATCATGTCGGTCATCCCGTGGTCCAACTTCAAGGCCGGCGAGAGCCCCTTCGTCCTCGCCTTCGAGAAGATGGGCCTCGGCATCGGCGCCGCGATCGTCAACTTCGTGGTCCTCACCGCCGCCCTGTCCTCCTGCAACTCCGGCATGTACTCCACCGGCCGCATGCTGCGCGACCTCGCACTCAACGGCCAGGGCCCCAAGGTCTTCACCAAGCTGACCAAGAGCGGCACCCCGCTCGTCGGCACCACCTTCTCCGCCGCCCTCATGCTCGTCGGCGTCTGGATCAACTACGTCGCCCCCGGCAAGGCCTTCGACTACGTCGTCTCCTTCGCCACCATCTCCGGCATGTGGGCCTGGATCGTCATCCTCGTCTGCCAGATCCGCTACCGCGCCAAGTCCGACCGCGGCGAACTGCCCGCCTCGAAGTTCAAGGCCCCCGGCTCGCCCTGGACCAGCTGGTTCGCCCTCGCCTTCATCGCCGTCGTCATCGTGATGATGGGCATCGACGCCGACGCCCGCGTCTCGCTCTACTGCGCCCCCCTGTGGGCGCTGATCCTCGGCGTCTCCTACGCCGTCCTCAAGCGCCGCGACCCGGCCGGAGCCGCCTTCACCAAGGCCTCCTGAAGCCTGCGGGGCCCCGAACCCGGCCGGCCGTCACGGCCGGGAACCGAGGCCCCGCGGACCACGTGTCCAGCATCCGGGCCCTTGCGTACCACACCTCGGTACGCAAGGGCCCGTCTGCTTATCCTGTCGCTCATGCTGACCCTCACCCAGGCCCTCTACGACCAGATCGTCGCGCACGCCCGCAAGGACCACCCCGACGAGGCGTGCGGCATGGTCGCCGGCCCGGCCGGCACCGGCCGCCCCGAGCGGTTCATCCCCATGCTCAACGCGGCCCGCTCGCCCACGTTCTACGAGTTCGACTCCAAGGACCTGCTGAAGCTCTACCGCGAACTCGACGACCGGGACGAGGAGCCCGTGATCGTCTACCACTCGCACACCGCCACCGAGGCCTACCCCTCGCGCACCGACGTCTCCTACGCGGGCGAGCCCGGAGCCCACTACGTCCTCGTCTCCACCGCCGACACCGACGGCCTCGGCGAGTTCCAGTTCCGCTCGTACCGCATCGTCGACGGCGTGATCACCGAGGAAGAAGTGCAGGTCGTAGAGGCCTACTGACCACCATGCGAGCCGACTGCGTCCACGATGCGGGATCACACTCCAAACGGGGGACCGGGAATCGTTAACATGACCGCATGGTTCCCCACGACGTGAGCATCGAGACGCCCGGCAGCCTGCTGCTCGTGGCCCGGCTGCACGTCGACCTGTGCCGCCTCGCCAGCAGCATCTGTCCTGCCGCCTGAGCACCCACAGCACCCCGCCGGGGCACCCCCGGCGCCGCGCGCCCGCGCCGGGGGCGCCCCCGCCCTGCCCCGCCTGACACCACAACTGGAGCCTGCCATGGCCATCGAGGTCCGCATCCCCACCATCCTCCGCACCTACACCGACGGCGAGAAGGCCGTCAGCGGCGAGGGCACCACGCTCTCCGAGCTCTTCGCGGACCTCGAGACCCGCCACAAGGGCATCGAGGAGCGCATCGTCGACGGCGGCAAGCTGCGCCGCTTCGTCAACGTCTACCTCAACGACGAGGACGTCCGCTTCCTGGACGGCATCGCCACCCCGGTCAAGGACGGCGACAGCGTCACCATCCTCCCGGCGGTCGCCGGCGGCGCTGCCTGATGCGGTACGACTCCCCGCTCGCCGCGGTCGGCAACACGCCGCTCGTCCGGCTGCCCAGGCTGTCGCCCTCCGAGGACGTCCGCATCTGGGCCAAGCTGGAGGACCGCAACCCGACCGGCTCGATCAAGGACCGCCCCGCGCTCCACATGGTCGAGCAGGCAGAGAAGGACGGCAGGCTCCAGCCGGGCTGCACCATCCTGGAACCCACCTCCGGCAACACCGGCATCTCCCTGGCGATGGCGGCGAAGCTCAAGGGCTACCGGATCGTGTGCGTCATGCCCGAGAACACGAGCCAGGAGCGCCGCGACCTTCTCACCATGTGGGGAGCCGAGATCATCTCCTCGCCGGCGGCGGGCGGCTCGAACACCGCCGTCCGGGTGGCCAAGGAACTGGCGGCCGAGCATCCCGACTGGGTGATGCTCTACCAGTACGGCAACCCGGACAACGCCGGCGCCCACTACGCCACGACCGGCCCGGAGATCCTGCGCGACCTCCCGTCGATCACCCACTTCGTGGCGGGCCTGGGCACCACCGGCACCCTGATGGGCGTCGGCCGCTACCTGCGCGAACACGTCGAGGGGGTCAAGATCGTCGCGGCGGAACCCCGCTACGACGACCTCGTCTACGGCCTGCGCAACCTCGACGAGGGCTTCGTCCCCGAGCTGTACGACGCCTCGGTCCTGACCACCCGCTACTCGGTGGGCTCCGAGGACGCCGTCACCCGCACCCGCGAGCTGCTCCAGCAGGAGGGCATCTTCGCCGGCGTCTCCACCGGAGCCGCCCTCCACGCGGCGATCGGCGTCGGCCGCAAGGCCGTGGCCGCCGGCGAACAGGCCGACATCGTCTTCGTCGTGGCCGACGGCGGCTGGAAATACCTCTCGACGGGCGTCTACACGGCCCCCACCACGGAAGAAGCCATCGCAGTCCTCCAGGGCCAACTCTGGGCCTGAATGGCCCGGGCGGTGGCCCCGCCACTCCGGCCTTGCCGGCGCCGCCGCGGGCGAACGGCCCGGGCGGTGGCCCGGCCATTCCAGCCCCGCCGGCGTTTGAGGCGCGGGGGCTCGGGGGCGGAGCCCCCGCAAGGACCGAAGCCGCGTCAGGGGGCCAGGAGCTCGGCCAGGATGGCCGCGTGGCTGGCGGCGGGGTCCTTGACCGCAGTCAGCAGCGTCACGGGCCCGGCGGCAGCCAACCCCCGCAACCGCTCCAGCTCAGCGGCAGCCTCCGGCTCGGCCAGCTCCGCCTCGTATCGCTCCCGGAACTCCTCCGCAGAGCCCCCGCCCCCGTGGAACCACTTCCGCAGCTCCCCGGACGGAGTCACCGCCTTCGGCCACTCGTCCACCCCGGCCTCCGCCTTCGCCAGCCCCCGCGGCCACAGCCGGTCCACCAGCACCCGCACCCCGTCCACCCCCGGCTCCGGCGGATCGTAGACCCGCCGCAACCGAACCCCGCCCGGCCCCACCGCCGCCGCAGAACCCGCCATCAGCCGCCTCCTCCGAGCCCCTTGGCCTCGTCCCACACCACAGGGTCCAGCACCCCGAGCCGGGTACGGAACTCCCACACCCACACCTCCGCCGGCCGGTCGGCCTCCAGGAAGCCCACCCGCCCCGGCGTCACCCCCACCGTCCCCGGCGGCAGCGGGATCACCCCGGCCCGCCGGTCGTCGTACTTCCCGGTGATCCACGCGACCCGCGCCCGGTGGCCCCGTACCGACGCCGCCGCCAGCACCAGGCACGGCCGCCCGTCCGCCAGACACCACAGCTCACCCGCGCGCGGCTGCGGCGCCGGACCCGGCCCGTGCGGCGGCGGGACCCGCCGCGCCACCCCCGGCCGGCGCCCCGCGACCAGCACCAACAGCACCACGGCCACCACCGCCGCGGCCGCGGGCCACCAGGACGTGTCCATAGTCCGACGGTAGCCGCGCCCGCCCGCCCCGGCGCGGCAGTGCCCCGGCACGCCCGTACGCGCCGTCGCTCCCCCGGGTGACAGCACAGGTGATTCCCCCCACAACAGCCTGCCGCGGAGGAGCGACCCGCCCTTTCGCGCCTTACGCTCGACCCACGCACGGCCCGCATTCCGTCCACGGACCGTCCCGGAGGTTCTCGCTCCATGAAGCTCACCGTCGTCGGCTGCTCGGGGTCGTTCCCGTCCGCGGATTCGGCCTGCTCGAGCTACCTCGTCGAGGCCGACGGCTTCCGGCTGCTCCTCGACATGGGCAACGGCGCCCTCGGTGAGCTGCAGCGCCACATCGGTCTCTACGACCTCGACGCGATCTTCCTCAGCCACCTGCACGCCGACCACTGCATCGACATGTGCGCCTACTTCGTGGCCCGCTACTACCGGCACGAGGGCGGCCGCCCGCCGGTGATCCCCGTGTTCGGGCCCGAAGGCACCGAGAAGCGCCTGACCACCGCCTACGAGGACGTCCCCGACGAGCGCTCGATGAGCGAGGTCTTCGACTTCCGCACCCTCAAGCCCGGCACCTTCGAGATCGGCCCCTTCCAGGTCCGCACCGAGCGCGTCAGCCACCCGGTGGAGGCGTACGGCATCCGCATCGAGCACGGCGGCCGCTCGCTGGCGTACTCGGGCGACACCGGGGCCTGCGCCGAGCTGGGGCAGCTCGCCGGCGGCGTGGACCTGTTCCTGTGCGAGGCGTCCTTCACGCACGGCAAGGAGGACATCCCGGCCCTGCACCTCAACGGCCGCGAGGCCGGGGAGTTCGCGCGCGGCGGCCGCGTCGGCCGACTCGTGCTGACCCACATCCCGCCGTGGACCGACGCCCGGCAGAACCTCGCCGACGCCCGCGCGGTCTACGACGGCCCGGTCGACCTCGCCTATGCGGGCGCGGTCTACGAGGTCTGAGCAGAGCGGCCCCCTCGCGCACACGGCGAAGCCCCCGCCCTCCCTTCCGGGAGAGCGGGGGCTTCGATGCGCACCGCGTACGGCGTACCGCCTACTTGGCCTCGGCCTTCAGCAGCTCGGCGAGCTCCTCGTCGGACTCGCGGCCCGGCGTCGGCAGGTTGAACTTCGTGATCGCGAACCGGAAGATCACGTAGTACAGCACCGCGAAGCACAGGCCGACCAGCGCCAGCCCCCACGGGTTGCTCGCGATGCCGAGGTTCAGGACGAAGTCGACCAGGCCGGCGGAGAAGCCGAAGCCGTCCTTCATGCCGAGCGCCCAGGTCAGGGCCATCGAGACACCGGTGAGCACCGCGTGGACCGCGTACAGGACCGGGGCGATGAACATGAACGTGAACTCGATCGGCTCGGTGACACCGGTGACGAAGGAGGTCAGCGCGAGGGAGAACATCATGCCGCCGACGGCCTTGCGGCGCTCGGGCCGGGCGCAGTGGACGATCGCGAGGCAGGCCGCCGGGAGGGCGAACATCATGATCGGGAAGAAGCCGGTCATGAACTGGCCGGCGCTCGGGTCGCCGGCGAGGAAGCGGGCGATGTCGCCGCTCTTGCCGTTGTACTCGCCCGCCTGGAACCACGGGAAGGAGTTCAGCAGGTGGTGCATGCCGATCGGGATCAGCGCGCGGTTGGCAACACCGAAGATGCCCGCGCCGACGGCGCCGGAGCCCACGAGCCACTCGCCGAGGTTGTGCAGGCCCGCGCCCAGGACCGGCCAGATGAAGCCGAAGACGATGCCGATCAGCAGGCCGGAGAAGGCGGAGAGGATCGGGACCAGGCGGCGGCCGCCGAAGAAGCCCGCCCAGTCCGGCAGCTTGAACCGGTAGAACTTCTGGTACAGCAGGGCGACGACGATGCCCATGACCACGCCGCCGAGGACGCCCGCGTTGACCGGGGCCTCGAGGTTGACGATCTTTCCGTCGACGACCTTGGCGACCTTCGGCAGGTGCGAGTCGGTGAAGGTGGCCAGCACCTTCTGGAAGACCAGGTAGCCGGTGACGGCGGCCAGCGCGGTGGAGCCGTCCGACTTCTTGGCGAAGCCGATCGCGATGCCGACGCAGAACAGCAGGGCCATGTTGCCCAGGATGGCGTCGCCGCCCGCGGCCATGTAGCCGCCGAGCTTCTGGACGAACTCGGGCAGCGTCTTGTCGGCCAGCATGTCGTCCTGGCCGAAGCGGACCAGGAGCGCGGCGGCGGGCATCACCGCGACGGGCAGCATGAGGCTGCGGCCGATGCGCTGCATGACAGCCATCGCGCCGGAGCCCTTCTTCTTCTCGGCCGCGGGTGCGGCGGCAGCCGTCGTCACAACTTCCTCCAGAAGGCAAGGCGCCGCATCGGGGGGTGGGAACACGGGGGACGGCGGCGTCTTTGAACGGGGGGTACGCGAGCGCCCGAACAGGCCTGCGTGGTCTACACCAATGCGTGGTGTAGACCAGTTGTAGCATGGTCGGGGATAGATAAGGAACCTTCGATTTCCTGTGGTCTACGCCACACCCGCGGCCGCTCGCGCAGAACCCGCGACCTCCGCCCCGCACACAAGCGGAAGGCCCCCGCACCCAACGGTCCGAGGGCCTTTCCCCAGCACGGCAGTTGAGGCCGAAGGTCCCTACACCTTCGTATTCTCGGCCTCCATCGCCTCGATCTCCTCGTCCGACTCGCGCCCCATCGTCGCAATGTCGAACTTCACGATCACGAAGCGGAACACCGCGTAGTAGACCACCGCGAAACACAGCCCGATCGGAATGATCAACCACGGCTTCGTCGCCAGCCCCCAGTTGATCACGTAGTCGATCAGCCCGGCCGAGAAGCTGAAACCGTCATGGACGCCGAACCCCCACGTCACCGCCATCGACACACCCGTCAGCAGCGCATGGATCACGTACAGCGCCGGCGCCACGAACAGGAACGAATACTCCAGCGGCTCCGTGATCCCCGTGACGAACGACGTCAACGCCACCGACAGCATCAGCCCGCCCACCTCCTTGCGGCGCTGCGGCTTCGCACAATGCGTGATCGCCAACGCCGCCGCCGGCAGCGCGAACATCATGATCGGGAAGAACCCCGACAGGAACAGCCCCGCATCCGGATCCCCCTGCAGGAACATGTTGATGTCCCCGTGCACCACCTCACCGTCCGGCTTCGTGTAACTGCCGAACTGGAACCACACCGGCACGTTCAGGAACTGGTGCAGCCCCACCACCAGCAGCGCCCGGTTCGCCACCCCGAAGATCCCCGCACCCCACGAACCCAGCCCCACCAGCCAGTCCGAGAACCCCTCCAGCGCACCCCCCACCGGCGGCCACACCCACAGGCACACCACCGCGAACCCGATCCCGACGAACGCCATGATGATCGGCACCAGCCGCCGCCCGTTGAAGAACCCGAGCCAGTCCACCAGCCGCACCCGATGGAACCGCTGCCAGAACCACGCCGCCAGCAGACCCATCACGATCCCGCCGAACACCCCCGGGTTCTGGTACGAGAACTCCACGAAGGTGTTGTTGTCCGCCGTCAGACAGCCGCCCCCGATCTCCCTCGTCCCCACCGGACACGGATTGGGAAAGGCGTGCAGCACGCTCCGGTACACCAGGAACCCCGTCACCGCAGCCAGCGCCGTCGAACCATCCGCCTTCTTCGCCATGCCGATCGCCACACCCACGCAGAAGAGCAGCGGCAGACCCAGATCCGGACTCAGCAGCGCCCCACCCGCCGCCGCCATCACCCGCGCCAGACCCGTCCAGTTCAAACGGTCCTTCCCGAAGAGATCCGGCTGACCCAGCCGATTGAGGATCCCCGCCGCCGGCAGCACCGCGATCGGCAGCTGCAGACTCCGCCCCATCTTCTGCAGACCCTGGAACGCGCCGCCCCACCGATTCGGCTGCCGCGCCGCCGCCGCGCCCCCCGCGGCCCCCGCACCCTGCGCGCTCATCGGCTTCCTCCCTGACCCGGCCTGTTTGGGCAGGTGCCTCCCGTACGGCACACTGGTGTAGACCACTTTTGGCAGGCTGCTGCTGATCGTCATCCTTCGGCACAAGCCGGACCCGCGCTCGCGTAACTGGGCCAACAGTGGGCTACCGTGACGAAACGGAGCGCACTGGCCGGCAGACCAGACCGCCGAGACCCGTTCTTCGCAGAACACAGGGAGAAACACATGGCCACCAAGGCTGAGAAGATCGTCGCCGGGCTCGGCGGCATCGACAACATCGAAGAAGTCGAAGGCTGCATCACCCGCCTGCGCACCGAAGTCGCCGACCCCGGCCTCGTCGACGAAGCCGCCCTCAAGGCCGCCGGCGCCCACGGCGTCGTCAAGATGGGCACCGCCGTCCAGGTCGTCATCGGCACCGACGCCGACCCCATCGCCGCCGAAATCGAAGACATGATGTGACGACCTGAGCCCACCCCTCAGCCCGGCACGGACCCCGTACCCAGCCACCCGCCGGGACGGGGTCCACGCGTCCCCGGGACGAGCACCACGCGTCCCCGGGACGAGCACCACGCGTCCCCGGGACGAGCGCCACCGCTCGGCCCCACACACCCACTAGGCTCGGCACCATGTCTCGCATCGACGGCCGCACGCCCGAACAGCTCCGCCCGGTCACCATCGAACGCGGATGGAGCAAGCACGCCGAGGGCTCCGTCCTCATCTCCTTCGGAGACACCAAGGTCTTCTGCACCGCCTCCTTCACCGAAGGCGTCCCCCGCTGGCGCAAGGGCAGCGGCGAAGGCTGGGTCACCTCCGAATACTCGATGCTCCCCCGCTCCACCAACACCCGCGGCGACCGCGAATCCGTACGCGGCAAGATCGGCGGCCGCACCCACGAGATCTCCCGCCTCATCGGCCGCTCCCTGCGCGCCGTCATCGACTACAAGGCCCTCGGCGAGAACACCATCGTCCTCGACTGCGACGTCCTCCAGGCCGACGGCGGCACCCGCACCGCCGCCATCACCGGCGCCTACGTCGCCCTCGCCGACGCCGTCACCTGGGGCCAGAACAAGAAGCTCATCAAGGCCGGCCGCAAGCCCCTGACCGGCACCGTCGCCGCCGTCAGCGTCGGCATCGTCGACGGCGTCCCCCTCCTCGACCTCTGCTACGAGGAAGACGTCCGCGCCGAAACCGACATGAACGTCGTCTGCACCGGCGACGGCCGCTTCGTCGAAGTCCAGGGCACCGCCGAAGGCGAACCCTTCGACCGCAAGGAACTCAACGCCCTCCTCGACCTCGCCGCCGGCGGCTGCGCCGACCTCGAAGCCATCCAGCGCACCGCCCTCGGCCTCTGAGGCCCGGCGGCGAGCCGCCGAGAACCACAGACGCCCACCCCCGCGTCCTCCTGCACACGGGCGCACGGTTGCCGAACCGTGCGCCCGTACGCACGCGTACGCATACGTCCCACTGAGAGGACCCGCATGAAGCACCGCATAGCCGCCGTCGCCGTGGCGGCCGCCCTGACGCTCCCCGCCCTCACGGCCTGCGACGCCATCTCCACGGCCATGGACTGCGCCAACACCGCCGTCGCCATCACCGACGGAGCCAACGACCTCCAGCAGGCCGTCTCCCAGGCCGGCAATAGCCCCCAGGACGCCCAGAACGCCCTCAACCAGATCGACGCCAACCTCAAGAAGATCGGCGACCAGACCGACAACGCGGACCTGAAGAAGGCCCTCGACTCGATGAACACGGCCGTCAAGAACGTCCGCACCTCCATCGAGAGCGGCAACAAGACCCCCGACATCACCCCCGTCGCGGACGCCGCCAAGGAGATCTCCAAGGTCTGCACCCCGGGCTGACACCGGGCCGCCGCAGGGCCCCGGCAGGTCGACGCCGTCCCGCCCGGATAATGACGACATGACCCGCCTGATCCTCGCGACCCGCAACACGGGCAAAGTCACCGAGCTCCGCGCCATCCTGTCCGACGCCGGCCTGCCCCACGAGCTGGTCGGCGCGGACGCGTACCCCGAGATCCCGGACGTCAAGGAAACCGGCGTCACCTTCGCCGAGAACGCCCTCCTCAAGGCCCACGCCCTCGCCCGCGCCACCGGCCTCCCCGCCATCGCCGACGACTCCGGCCTCTGCGTCGACGTCCTGAACGGCGCCCCCGGCATCTTCTCCGCCCGCTGGGCCGGCACCCACGGCGACGACAAGGCCAACCTGGACCTGCTGCTGGCCCAGCTCTCCGACATCGACGACCGGCACCGCGGCGCCCACTTCTTCTGCGCCGCCGCCCTCGCCCTGCCCGACGGCACCGAACGCGTCGTCGAGGGCCGCCTCCTCGGCACCCTCCGCCACACCCCGTCCGGCACGGGCGGCTTCGGCTACGACCCGATCCTCCAGCCGCTGTCCGAGTCCCGCACCTGCGCCGAACTCACCCCGGCGGAAAAGAACGCCATCTCCCACCGAGGCCAGGCCTTCCGCGCCCTGGTCCCGGTGATCAAGGAGCTCCTGGGCTGAGCCGACGCCCAACATGCCGACGGGTGGCCGCCCTCGCCAGGGCGGCCACCCGTTGCTGTGGGCCCGGTGGGACTCGAACCCACGACACACCGGACCTAAACCGGCGCCCTCTTGGCCAGCTGGGGTACGGACCCGCGCCGACTACCTTACTGGTCGCCGGAGCCCGATCGCGAGGCGATGCGCCGCCTTGATCGGTTGGCGAATGTCGGTGTCTGGCTGTGGCAGGAGGGGCACAGATAGCGGAGGTTCTCCCTACGGTTGTCCAACCGGTCGCCGTTTATGTGGTCGATCTCCAGGACGAGCCTTTTGCCGCGCCAGGTATCGCCCGTGCCGCAGGCGTCGCATACGCGCGCCACGCCGAGGTCGTCCAGGGCGCGGCGCAGGGTCGCGGTCTTGGTGCGGGGCGAGCCGTCATCGAGTCTGCGCAGGATCTCCGCTGCCGACTTGCGTGAGGGGGAGGGGCGGCCCGCGGTGTGCCCCTGACCCGTGAAGTGCTCCGTCGGCAGCCCGTATGCCTCGATGCTTCGCCTGGCCTTGGCGCGTGCCGCGCCGTCGAAGGGGTGGCGGCCCAGGGCCCGCATGACGCCCGCCATGCTGCGGGAGCCGGCCACTGCCTCTGCGAGCTGCTCGCGAGGGAAGAGGGCCGGCGATCGGCCCCGACGCGAGAAGTGGGACGTGTCTATCCCGAACCGTTCCAGCAGCTTTGCCAGATGCCCGTAGACGCTGCCGTACGGCTCGATGCCCATGTAGGCGAGCATGCCCGCGATGCTGTCCGCATGGGCGGCCGCTTCGCGGAGCCGTTCTTCCGGGTAGAACTCCCGCTCACGTTCCGGAAGCGGCTCTTCGACGAAGTGGGAAGTGTCGATACCGTAGTGGGCCAGCCGGTCGCGCAGATAGCGCCGCCGCTCGGCCGTGAGTGGTGTGTCCAGCAGTCGCATCAGATCGACCAGGCTGGTGGCTACAGGCGCACTTCGGTCGAGCAGCTCACGCGTGTACCGCACCTTGCTCATGCCGCGCTCCGCGGCTTACGGCCTCGGTAAGTATCGGTCGTTGCATGGCAGTTGGGGCACAGGAGGCGGAGGTTCTCCTGCCGGTTGTCCCACCAGGACCCATTGATGTGGTCGACCTCGTGGCGCAGGGGCTCGCCGTTCCAGCTCGGACCGACCCCGCACTCGGCGCATTCCTCGGGAACGCCGGCCTTCAGGAGCTGTCGCCGCAGGCGCTCGCCGGGGATCCTGCCGTACCGGGGGTCGCGGACCGAAAGAGTGGGTCCCTGCGGTGCTGGTGGCCGGGAGGCCGACCCCTTCGAGGCGGCGAAGCGCGCGGTCTCGATGCCGAGGGCTGCCATGCGCCGGGCGATGTGCGTCTGGTTTCCCCCGACGTTGCTGATGCCGAGGAGATGGAGCACCTCGGACATCGACGTGGACGCTGCAACCACCTCGCGGAGCCGCTCGTCCGTGTGCCGGACCCACCGTGTCGGGAAGTGCGAGATGTCGATTCCCGCCTCCTGCATCTTCCCCCTGAGGTATCGCCTGCTTCCCGGCGTGGGAGTGCCGCCGCACCAGCGGACGGCGTCGTCCCAATTGTTCGTCTCCCGGGCGGCCGCTTCCAGCAGTTCCCGTGTGTACCGAACCATCGCGTTCCCTCCTCGGCCGCGTGTGCGGCCCTCGCATGGAGTAACGGGTCGATAGTCGGGCGGTTACGGGGGATTTCGTCCGATAAGCGGAACGGCCCGCACCGGTTGGTGCGGGCCGTTTCGGGGTGGTGTGGGCGGACCGGTCAGATGCCCAGGTCCTTGATGATCTTGGCTACGTGGCCCGTGGCCTTGACGTTGTACAGGGCCCGCTCGACCTTGCCCTCCTCGTCCACGATCACCGTGGACCGGATGACCCCGGTCACCGTCTTCCCGTACAGCTTCTTCTCGCCGTACGCCCCGTACGCCTCGAGCACCGCCTTGTCCGGGTCGCCGACCAGGGTGACCTTCAGGTTCTCCTTCTCCCGGAACTTCGCCAGCTTCTCCGGCTTGTCCGGGGACACGCCGATCACGTCGTAGCCGGCCCCGGCCAGGACCGACAGGTTGTCCGTGAAGTCGCAGGCCTGCTTGGTGCAGCCCGGCGTCAGCGCGGCGGGGTAGAAGTACACGATCACCTTGCGGCCCTTGTGGTCGGCGAGCGAGACCTCGTTGCCGTCCGCGTCGGGCAGGGTGAAGGCGGGGGCGGTGTCGCCCGGCTGGAGTCGCTCGCTCATCTCGACAGTCTCCTCGGGGAGGTGGATCGCTACGGCACGAGACTAAGCTGACAGACTGTCCCTGGCGGACTACGCCCCATGCAGGACCACGACCACGACGACGGAGGCAGCGCGGTGCCGGAAGCCAGGACCCCCGCACAGATCGAGGCGGACATCGTCCGCCGCCGCGAGCAGCTCGCCGAGACGCTCGACGAGATCGGTGTGCGCCTGCACCCGAAGACGATCGTCGGGGATGCGAAGGCCAAGGTCGCGTCGACGGTCGACCACACGGTGGGTCGGGCGGTCGTCGCGGTGAACCGGATCGTGACGGACATCCGGGACGGCCTGCGGCATGACGACGGGACGCCGCGTCCGGAGCGGATCGTGCCGGTGGCGCTGCTGGCCGTGGGTGTGGTCGGGCTGCTGGTGGCGTCGACGCGTCGCAAGCGCTGATGACCCCTGCGGCGGACAGGCCGGGCGCGGGCGGGTAGGTTCGTTGGCGTGAGCGACAACACCAACACCCCCACCCACGACAAGCTGCCGATCCGCATGCTGCACGACCGCGTGCTCGTGAAATCCGACACCCCTGAAGGTGAGCGGCGCTCGGGCGGCGGGATCCTGATTCCGGCGACGGCTGCGGTCGGCAAGCGGCTGGCCTGGGCCGAGGTGGTCGCGGTCGGGCAGAACGTGCGCAGTGTGGAGCCGGGGGACCGGGTGCTGTACGACCCGGAGGACCGGGCCGAGGTCGAGGTGCGGGGGATGACGTACGTGCTGATGCGCGAGCGGGACCTGCATGCGGTGGCCGCGGAGCGGCTGGAGGGGTCGAAGGACTCCACCGGGCTGTATCTCTGAATCTTCGATTTTGGCGTTTTGAGGGCCGGCGACCTTGGTCACCGGCCCTTTTGGGTGGGTTTTGCTACGGTGAGCTGGAACCCCCGACGAGACGCGCCGTACCGGGTTGATGACAAGACGACGCACCCCGTTTTCCGCTCTCGTCCCGGAGGTGCCTGTCATGGCCTGGGTTCTTCTTCTGGTTGCCGGTCTGCTCGAGGTCGGCTGGTCGGTCGGCATGAAGTTCACGGAGGGGTTCACGCGGCTGTGGCCGAGCGTGTTCACCGGTGCGGGGATCGTGGCGAGCATGGTGCTGCTGTCGTACGCGGCGAAGTCGCTGCCGATCGGGACGGCGTACGGGGTGTGGGTGGGCATCGGTGCGGCGGGGCCGCGGTGCTGGGGATGGCGGTGCTGGGTGAGCCGGTGACCGCTTCCCGGATCTTCTTCATCGTGTTGTTGCTGGTGGCTGTGGTGGGGCTGAAGGCGACCTCCGGGCACTGACCCGCTGGTCATTCGAGGAATTCGGACGGTGGGCTCGGGCGCGGGATCGTGCTGGGGCCGGCCGTCGTGCCGCCGAGGGCTCCGCCGGTGCTCGTGGCGCCCGTGGTGCCGCCCGTGGTGCCGGTGGTGCCGGTGGTGGTGCCCTGGTCGGTCTGGCCGGGGGTTTGGCCGGCGGTGGTCTGGCCCTGGGTCTGGCCTTCGTTCTTCCGGCCCTGGGTCTGGCCTTCGTTCTGGCCTTGGTTCTGGCCCTCGGTCTGGCCGTCGTTGGGGCGGCCGGGGCGGTCGGGGCGCTCCGGGATGTCGGGGGTGGGTTCGCCGGGTTCCTGGGGTGGGATCCAGGGGGGCGGCGGTGACGGGGCGGCGCCGGGCTGGAGTTCGAGGTCGAAGTCGACGGGGTCGCTGCCCTGGAGGGCGGCCTTGGTGTAGGCGGCCCAGATGCGGGCGGGGTAGCCGCCGCCTCCGATGCGGTCTTCGCCGAGGGCTCCGTAGAGGGATTCCAGGGTGCCGGTGTCGGGGTCCTGGCCCATCATCGCGACGACGGTGACGAGGTCGGGGGTGTACGCGGCGAACCAGGCGGCGCGGTCGAGTTCGGCGGTGCCGGTCTTGCCGGCGGCGGGGCGGCCGGCGGCGAGGGCGGCGGTGCCGGTGCCGTTGTCGACGACGCTGGCGAGCATGGAGGTGGTGGTGTCGGCGGCTTCGCGGCTGATGGCCTGTTGGGGGGTGCGGTCGGGCAGGTGGAGGGTGTCGTCCCCCTTGGCGATCTTTTCCACGAGGGTGTACGGGGTGCGGCGGCCGTGGTCGGCGAGGGTGGCGTAGGCCTGGGTCATGTCGAGGACGCTGGCCTGCATGGTGCCGAGGGCCATGGCGGGGCTGGCCAGGAGGTTGGGGGTGTTCTCGGGGATGCCGAGGGCGATGGCGGTCTGTTTGACCTTGTTGACGCCGACGTCCACGACCATCTGGGCGAAGACGGTGTTGACGGAGAGGTCGGTTGCGGTGTTGACGGTGATGTCGCCGTAGGACTGCTGGCCTTCGTTCTCGGGGGCATAGGGGGTGCGGGTGCCGATGACGCGGCGTTTGTTGTCGCCGTTGTAGAGGGTGTTGGGGGTGATGGGGCGGCCGTCCTGGGTGCGGGAGTCGTTTTCGACGGCGGAGGCGAAGACGAAGGGTTTGAAGGTGGAGGCGACCTGGTAGTCGTGCCGGGTGGCGTTGTTGACGTACTGCTTGGTGTAGTCGATGCCGCCGTAGAGGGCGAGGACCTTGCCGGTGGCGGGGTCGAGGGAGGCGGCGCCGGCGCGTACGACGCGGTCGGCAGGGCGTTCTTCGGGGTCGAGTTTGTCGGCCATCTTGTTTTCGACGGCGTCGACGAGGGCGTTCTGGCGGCGGCGGTCGATGGTGGTGGTGATGCGGTAGCCGCCTTCGGCGAGGGTGTTCTCGTCGAGGATCTTGTGTTCGGTGATGTAGTCCTTGAGGGCTTCGACGAGGTAGCCGCGCTGGCCGGAGAGGCCGGCGGCGGGGCGGGCCTTGCCGGGTTCGGGGAAGCGGACGGCGGCGCGGTCGGCGGGGGTGAGCCACTGCTTCTTGACCATGCCGTCGAGGACGTAGTTCCAGCGGGCGAGGGCGCGGTCGCGGCTCTGGGGGTGGGTGACGACGTCGAAGGTGCTGGGGGAGTTGAGGAGGGTGGCGAGGTAGGCGCCTTCGGCGGTGGTGAGGGCACCGACGTCCTTGCCGTAGTAGGCCTGGGCGGCGGCTTGGATGCCGTAGGCGTTGCGGCCGAAGTAGCTGGTGTTGAGGTAGCCCTCGAGGATGTAGGCCTTGGATTTCTCCCGTCCCAGTTTGAGGGAGATGAAGAATTCCTTGACCTTGCGCTTGATGGTCTGCTCCTGGCCGAGGTAGTAGTTCTTGACGTACTGCTGGGTGATGGTGGAGCCGGATTGTTTGCCCTTGCCTGTGAGGGTGTTCCAGGCGGCGCGGACCATGGCTTTGGGGTCGACAGCGCGTTCGGAGTAGAAGTCGCGGTCCTCGGCGGCGAGTACGGCTTCCTGGACCGTTCGGGGGATCTGGGAGAGCGGTACGTTGACGCGGTTGACCTCGCCGTCGCGGGCGAGTTGGGAGCCGTCGGAGTAGAGGTAGACGTTGGACTGGGCGGTGGCTGCGGAGTTGGCGGGCGGGATGTCGACGAGCAGGTAGCCGGCGGTGAGGGCGCCGCCGATGAGCAGGGCGAGCAGGAGGATGCCGCCGAGGGTCATGCGCCAGGTGGGGACGAGGCGGCGCCACCCGGTGCGGTTGGGCGGGCGTTTGGCCTTTTGGGCGGCCTGGTGTGCCTGCTTGCCGCTGAGGTGCGGGGGTGGGGCGGGCGGTCCGGGGGGTGGTTCGGCGGGGGTGTCCGGGTCGCGAGGGGTCCAGCCTGGTGGTGGTGACTGGTCGCTCATCGACGGGACTCCTTGAGGCCATACGAAATATCCACATCTGTACCCCATGCTGTCTACCCGATGGCTGCTCATTCCGCGTCGGACGGGCGTAAATCGGTCGCGTGGATCGCCCCTCCGCACTAAGCTCGCGCGGCTTCGGCCGACGTGGGAACGACGTGGGAAAACGGGGGGATACGGTGCGCCGGTCAACGGCTCGAAGGGCGGGGCTCTATCCGGCGGTCGCGGCAGGGGGGTTCCGGCGCTATGCGACCTACGGGACGGCGACCGCGGCCGGGGTGTTCACCAACACCGTGTTCGGTTTCATCCTGGCGTACACGTACATCGCGCTGTGGGAGGAGCGGCCGGGGCTGGGCGGCTACGACCAGGCGCAGGCGCTGACGTTCGTGTGGGTGAGCCAGTCGTTGCTGGCGGCGGGGGCGTTGATCGGCGGCGGCTTCCAGGAGGAGGTGCAGGAGCGCATTCGCACGGGTGATATCGCGGTCGACCTGTACCGGCCTGCGGACCTGCAGTTGTGGTGGCTGGCTGCGGATCTGGGGCGGGCGGCGTTCCAGTTGGTGGGGCGGGGGGTGGTGCCGCTGGTGGCGGGGGCGCTGGTGTTCCGGCTGGCGCTGCCGGCGGATCCGCTGCGCTGGCTGCTGTTCCTGGGTTCGGTGCTGCTGGGGTTGGTGGTGGGTTTCGCGCTGCGCTACCTGGTGGCGCTGACGGCGTTCTGGCTGATGGACGGGGCCGGGGTGAACCTGATGGCGACCGTGGCCTCGATCTTCTTCTCGGGGATGCTGCTGCCGCTCACGGTGTTCCCGGGCGGGTTCGGTGAGGTGGTGCGGGTGCTGCCGTGGGCGGCGATGCTGCAGGTGCCGATGGACGTGCTGATGGGGCGGCATGCGGGGGCGGGCGGGGTGTCGGGGGCGTTGGCGTTCCAGGCGGGGTGGGCGCTGGTGCTGTTGCTGGCGGGGCGGCTGGTGCAGGCGGCGGCTACGCGGAAGGTGGTGGTGCAGGGTGGCTGAGGAGCTGGAGGAGGTCCTGGCGCGGGGCGGGATCGGGGTCCGTGTGCGTTCCGGGGCCGGGGCCGGGGCAGTACGGCGGCGCGGTCGGGCCGTGGAGGGGTTGCGCGGCTACGGGTTGATCGTGGCGATGTGGATCCGGTCGACGATGGCGTACCGGACGTCGTTCGTGCTGACGGCGGTGGGGAACGCGGCGATCACCTTCCTCGACTTCGTGGCGATCGTGGTGATGTTCTCGCACGTGGACGTGTTGGGCGGTTTCACGCTGCCCGAGGTGGCGCTGCTGTACGGGGCGTCCTCGGCCTCGCTCGGGCTCGCGGACCTGCTGCTGGGCAACACCGACCGGATCGGTGCCCGCGTCCGCGACGGTTCGCTCGACACCATGCTGGTGCGGCCGGTGCCGGTGCTCGCGCAGGTCGCGGCGGACCGCTTCGCGCTGCGCCGGCTGGGCCGGGTCGCGCAGGGCCTGGGGGTGCTGGGCTGGGCGGTGGCGGCGCTGGATGTGGCCTGGACGCCGGCGAAGGTGCTGCTGGTGCCCGTGATGGGGGTGGGCGGGGCGGCGATCTACGGGGCGGTGATGCTGGCGGGTGCGGCGTTCCAGTTCGTGGCCGGGGATGCGGCGGAGGTGCAGAACTCCTTCACGTACGGCGGCAACACGATGCTGCAGTACCCGCCGACGATCTTCGCGAAGGAGCTGCTGCGCGGGGTGACGTTCATCGTGCCGCTGGCCTTCGTCAACTGGCTGCCGGCGCTGTACGTGCTGGGGCGGCCGGATCCGCTGGGGCTGCCGGGGTGGGTGGCGTTCCTGAGCCCGCTGGTGGCGCTCGGGGTGTACGGGCCCGCGGCGCTGGCCTGGCGCGCGGGCCTTCGTTCGTATCGGAGTACGGGGAGCTGATCCGCGGTGGGCAGGGATGTGTTGATCGAGGTGGACGGGGTCGAGAAGGTCTTCGACGTCCGGCGCCGTACGGGCCTGGTGCGGCGGGAGAAGCGGCAGGTCAGGGCGGTGGACGGGATCAGCTTCGAGGTGGCGCGGGGTGAGGTGGTCGGCTATATCGGGCCCAACGGGGCGGGGAAGTCGACCACGATCAAGATGCTGACCGGGATCCTGACGCCGAGCGGGGGCCGGCTGCGGGTGGCCGGGGTCGACCCGGCGCGGGAGCGGATGCGGCTCGCGCACCGGATCGGGGTGGTGTTCGGGCAGCGCACCACGTTGTGGTGGGACCTTCCGCTGAAGGACAGCTACGGGCTGATGCGGCGGCTGTACCGGATCCCGCGGGCGCGGTTCGAGGAGAACCTGCAGCGGTGCGTGGAGCGGCTGGACCTGGGTGCGCTGCTGGACGTACCGGTGCGGCAGCTGTCGTTGGGGCAGCGGATGCGGGGGGACATCGCGGCGGCGCTGCTGCACGATCCGGACGTGCTGTACCTGGACGAGCCGACGATCGGGCTGGACGTGGTGAGCAAGGCCAAGGTGCGGGGCTTCCTGCGGCAGCTGAACGCGGAGCTGGGCACGACGGTGCTGCTGACCACGCACGACCTGCAGGACATCGAGCAGCTGTGCGAGCGGGTGATGGTGATCGACCACGGGCGGCTGATGTACGACGGGGCGCTGGCCGGGTTGCATGCGGCGGGGTCGGTGGGGGAGAGCGAGCGGATGCTCGTACTGGACCTGGAGCGGGAGCTTCCGGCGATCAGTGTGGCGGGGGCGCGGGTGGTGAAGGTGGAGGGGCCGCGGCAGTGGCTGGCGTTCCCGGCCGGGTCCTCGGCGGCGCCGCTGGTGGCGGAGGTGGCGGCGCGGTATCCGCTGCTGGACCTGTCGGTGCGGGAGCCGGACATCGAGGACGTGATCGCGCGGATGTACGCGGGGCGGGGCTGAGGGGCGGGGCTGAGGGGCGGGGCTGAGGGGCGGTGCCGCGGTCGGGGCTTCGGGACCGGTTCGAGTCAGGGTTGAATCAGGGGCGGTCCCGGGGGAGTTGCCGGGGCCGGGACCGTACACGTCCGGGTTGCGGCTGCTTAGTCTTGGCGCATGACTGACGAGGGGCCGCAGAAGCCGTTGCCGGAACTGAGGGCGTCGGATGCCGACCGGGAGCGGGTGGTGGAGCGTCTGCGGGACGCCGTCGCCGAGGGTCGGCTCGACATGGAGGAATTCGAGGAGCGGCTGGACGCGGCGTACAAGTCGCGGACGTACGCGGAGCTGGAGCCGCTGACCCGGGACCTGCCGGCGCCGGCGGCCGGGGTCGGGGTCGGCGTCGGTGCGGCGGCGGGCGGGGTGCCGGCCGCGGCGCCGCAGGACGGGTCCTGGGCGTCCCGGATCGGCAACAGTGCGGACCCGGCGTCCTCGGCCACGGCGGTGGCGGTGATGTCGGGCTTCCAGCGCAAGGGCGTCTGGACGGTGCCGGCGCGGTTCAACGCGGTGGCGTTCTGGGGCGGCGGGGAGCTCGACCTGCGCGAGGCGAACTTCGCGGAGCGCGAGGTGGTGATCAACTGCGTCGCGATCATGGGCGGCATCCAGATCACCGTGCCGCCGGGCGTGGAGGTCGACGTACGGGGCATCGGCGTCATGGGCGCCTTCGACCAGGACCACCGCCGCGCCGGGCCGGTCGCGCCGGGGGCGCCGCGCGTGGTGGTGACGGGCTTCGCCTTCTGGGGCGGGGTGGGCGTCGAGGTGAAGGAGCCGCGGGGTTCCAAGGGCTCGAAGGTCCGCAAGATCTCCAAGTACGACAGGGACGGCAGGGACGACAGGGACGACGACAGGGACGGCAGGGACGACAGGCGAGACAGGCGAGACAGGGACGACAGGTACGACCGGGACGACAGGCGCGACCGGGGCCTGGACGGTGGCCCGGACCTGCGCAAGGAGCTGTAGGCAGGTCGGGAGCGGTAGGGCCGCGACGGCGCGCCGGGAACTCTTCGGGGCCGTGGGGAGTCGGATGCTATGCAGACAAAACCGGCGCCCGGGGGAAGGCAGGAGCACGTGGACGACCGCACCACCGCCGGAGGCCCCGGCACGGCCGCAGGCCCCCGTACCGTCCGGGGCGGCGCGCCCCCGCCCGGTCGCGGCGGCTTCGTGTTCAGCGCGGCCGACGAGGAGCGCCGGCGCGGCGTGCGCCGGATGAAGACCACCGCCACGGGCCTGCTGCTCCTGGTCGCGGTGGTGTACGTGCTGGCCACCTGGGCGCAGAGCGCCGGGGCCGGCGCCTGGGCCGGGTACGTGCGCGCCGCCGCAGAGGCCGGCATGGTCGGTGCGCTCGCGGACTGGTTCGCGGTCACCGCGCTGTTCCGGCGGCCGCTGGGCCTGCCCATCCCGCACACCGCGATCATCCCGACGAAGAAGGACCAGCTCGGCGTGTCGCTGGGGGAGTTCGTCGGGGAGAACTTCCTCTCCGCGGAGGTGGTCCGGGCCCGGCTGCACGCGCTCGGCATCGGCGGCCGGCTCGGGGCCTGGCTGGCCGAACCCGCCCATGCCGACCGGGTCACGGCCGAGGTCGCCACCGCACTGCGCGGGGCGCTGGCCGTGCTGCGGGATTCCGACGTGCAGGCGGTCGTGGGGGAGGCGATCACCCGGCGGGCCGAGACGGCCGAGATCGCGCCGGGCATCGGCAAGACGCTGGAGCGGGTCGTCTCGGACGGCGGGCACCGCCGGGTCGTCGACCTGGTGTGCGCCAAAGCCTGTGACTGGCTGGTGACGCACGGGGGCTCGGTGATGGACGCGGTGCAGGGCGGGGCGCCCGGCTGGACCCCGCGCTTCGTGGACCGCAAGGTGGGCGAGCGGGTGTACAAGGAGCTGCTGCGCTTCCTGACCGAGATCCGGGACATGCCCGAGCACCCGGCGCGCGGGGCGGTGGACCGGTTCCTGCGGGACTTCGCGGCCGATCTGCAGTCGGACACCGACACGCGGGGCCGGGTGGAGCGGCTGAAGGCCGAGATGCTGGAGCGCGAGGAGATCCAGGACGTGATCGCCTCCGCCTGGACCGCGATCCGGTCGATGATCATCTCGGCGGCGGAGGACGAGCACAGCGAGCTGCGCCTGCGGGCCCGTTCCTCGCTGCTCTCGCTGGGGGCGCGGCTGGCCACGGACGGCCGGCTCCAGGCCAAGGTGGAGGGCTGGCTGGAGGGCGCGGTGGTGTACGTGGTGACCACGTACCGGGCCGAGATCACCTCGCTGATCACCGAGACGGTGGCCGGGTGGGACGCCGAGCACACGTCCCGGAAGATCGAGGCCCACATCGGGCGGGACCTTCAGTTCATCCGGATCAACGGCACGGTGGTCGGCGCCCTGGCGGGCCTGCTGATCTACACGGTGTCACGGGCGTTCGGCGCGTGAGAGGCGCAGGAGGAGGGAGGGGGATCAGCCGCGGTCGGCGACGGCCCAGGAGGCGGCGGCCACGACGGCTGCGGCCCCGAGGACGGCCGGCCACGCCCCGACCTTCTTGGCCAGCGGGTGCGCGCCCGCGAAGCCGGCCAGGTAGAGCGCGCCGAGCCCGGCGGCTGCGGGGGTGCCGCCGCTGCGGTGCCATTCGCGGCCGGCCGCGAGCCCGGCTGCGCCGAGTACGGCACCGCCCAGGGGGCGCTTCTTGGTCCAGCGGGCGACGGCGTACCCGCCGACCAGCCCGGCGGCCGCCACTGCGGAACTCGGTACTCGCACCATGCCAACTCCCTGATGTCGTCGTATGTATGGACCCACATGCACCCTAACGGGGCGGCTTGGCCACCCGGCGGGCGCCCACCGCGGCGAGCACGAGCACGGCTCCGCCGATCACGGAGTCCGGTACCGCGTCCTGCACGGCGCGCGGCAGCAGTGCCACCACGCCCAGGACGAGCAGGAAGGCGAGGGCGCACCGGCCGGCCATCCGAAGCAGTCTGTCCACGGGCTGCTCAACGCGGCGGACGGGATCCCGACACGGAGTGAGGTGGGGGATTTGTCGCACACTCGCCGGATCCGTGCGATACGCGCCGAAGGGGGTGGTCGGGGCATACATTCACGGCACGGAACCAGAGAGCAGGCGAGCAGGGGGCCGGACACATGATCTGCTACGGAGACGCCGTCCTCGACCTCGCGGACGAACTGCTCGACACCTACGCCGAGGTGTTCTCGGCCCCGCCGTGGAACGAGGACGAAGAAACCATTCGCCGCTTCGGGGTCCGGCTCCAGGCCGACACCCGGCGCCGTGGCTTCCGTACGGCCCTCGTCCAGTCCGCGGTCGGCATCGACGGCTTCGCCACGGGCTGGCTCACCCCCGCCGCCTTCCCCGCGGACCGCGGCTACGCCCAGGTCGCCGCACAGCTCGGCCCGCAGCGGGTACGGGAGCTCCTGACGGGCGCGCTGGAGGTGGACGAGCTCGCCGTACGCCCGCACGCGCGCGGCCGCGGCACCGGCCGGGCCCTGCTGACGGAGATCACCGCCGACGCCCCGGACGGCCGCGCCTGGCTGCTGACCTCCCGCCTGGCGACGGCCACGGTGGCCACGTACCGCCGCCTGGGCTGGCGCGAGGTGACCCCCCTGCCGGGCACCCGCACGGCGGTGGTGGTCTTCCTGTCCCCGACCCACCCGTCCCGGCCCTGACGGGACGCGGCCGGACACGGAGGGACGGCCGGGCGGTCGGGCGGTCGGGCCGGGGGAAGAACACCTCTGCCGGGAGGCCCGGGCCGTGTGGCCGCCCCTCTGCGCCCGCCCTTCGACGAGCGCTCCGCCGCGACGGCCGCCGACCCGGGGCTTCCGCACACACGCGAAGGGAGCGGGGACGCCACGCAAGGCAAGCGGCGCCCGAAGGAGGAAACCGGCATCCGAAGGGCCGCGTACGGGCATACCGGCGGCATGATCGCGACGACGACCACGCCCAAGACGACGCCCAAGACGACGCCCACGACGGCGCCCACGACCACGCCCAAGACGACGCCCACGACCACGCCCAAGACGACGCTCACGACGACGCCCAGGACGACGCCGACCACCAGGCCACCCGCCCGCCGGCAGCTGAACCTGGCCACCCGGCGGCAGCTCACCGAGGCCGGCGTCCCCGACGCCACCATCAGCTCCCGGACCCGGCCCGGAGGCCCCTGGCAGCGGCTGCTGCCCCGGGTCTACCTCCTCCAGACGGGACCCCCGGACCACCGCCAACGCGCCCTGGCCGCCGTCCTGTACGCCGCCGAGCCGGCCGCCGACCCGCTCTCGGGCGAGAGCGCGGCCCTCACCGGCGCCGCCGCCCTGGCCCTGCTCGGCATCCGCGACGCCCCGCGCACCCCGGCCGACGTCCTGATCCGGTCCCCCCGACGGCTGTCCGCCACCCCGGAGGTCCGGCCGCTGGCCACCGCCCGCTGGCCGCAGACCATCACGGTCGCCGGGATCCCGAGCACCCGCCCGGTCCGGGCGGCCGCCGACTTCGCGTCCCGGGCCGAGGACCCGGAGCGGGTCCGGGCGATGCTGGCCCAGGTCGTCCAGTCCGGCTGGTGCCACCCGCAGGACCTGCACGCCGAGCTCCGCGCCGCCCGCCTCCTGCGCCGCCCGGCGATCCGCACCGCGGCGGCGGAACTCCTGGCCGGCGTCCGCTCCCCGGCGGAGGGCCGGGCCCGCGACGCCCTCACCGCGGCCGGCGACCTGCCGACCCCGCTGTGGAACGCCCGCCTCTACACCCCGGACGGCACCTTCCTGGCCAGCCCGGACGCGTACTGGCCCGACGAGGGCGTGGCCCTGGAGATCGACTCGGCGGAGTACCACTACACCCGCGACGCCTGGCAGGCGACCCTCCGCCGCCGCCTGCGCCTGGAGTCCCACGGCATCCTGGTGGTCAGCGCCACCCCGTCCATGATCCGCGACACCCCGACGGAAGTCCTGACGGCCCTGCGCACCCTCCTCACCCTCACCACCACCCGCCCCACCCCACCCACAGCCACCGCCCGCGGCCACCAACAGCTGACCTTGTTCCCGGACGTGGGAGCTGCTGGTATCAAGCCAGTTGCGACCTCATGCGATCAGAAAGGGATTGACTCGTGTTGTGGTTTGCATAGCGTCATGCCATGACGATGCGGGATTTGCTTCTTGAGGTTGCTGGTACGTACGACCAGAAGGCCGGCACCCGCGAGCATGTGCCAGGCCAGAAGGTCCTGCGGGCGGTGTCCAGCCGCACAGATCTCGGACAACTTAACGGCCTTACCGTTGCCGGGTTCGGAGGTAAGGGCACCGCAGCGAGCGCGCCGTGGATCGGCCTCTTTGACCCAGAGATCAACAGCAACCCCAAGACAGGCCTGTACCTCGCCTACATCTTCAGCACGGACTTGACCTCCGTGACACTGACCTTGCAGCAGGGCGTCACCAACCTCAGCGAGAAGATCAAGGAGCGGCGAGCGCTCCTCACGCACCTTGAGCGGCAGGCTGAGCGGTTGTTCAGGGCACTGCCCTCAGCTCTCGCGGCGCAGTGGAGCCACCAGCCCTCGCTCGGCAAGGGGGACCGTCCCGAAGCGTACGAGGCGGCAAGCGTGGCGGCGCGCCGCTACGCGATTGACGGCATGCCCTCCGAGGCTGAGCTCCAGCGCGACCTGCGCGTGGCAACCAGCTTGCTCCAGCGTGCGGCTGCCGCGGACACCGCATGGCGTGCCGCCACGGACGACCATCGCCCGGTCTTTGACCTGCCAAAGCAGAGGAGCAAGCGGCCTGTTCCTGCCTCGGGGTTCAAGCCCCGTAACAGCAGCGGTTATATCGCCAACATCGCAGCTCAGCAGCAGGTCAAGAGTCAGAAACATGAGGCATTGATTCGGGACTTCGGTGCTTACATCGAGACGCGGAGCTACACGCCGACCAACGTGCAGATCCACCCTAAGGACCTGACCCTTCGTCCGGCGGGCAAAGCGGCGCCTGAGGGCCAGGAGTGGCTCGTCGAGGTGAAGGTGGTGCGAAACGGGGATGTGACTGCTGCCGTTCGCGAAGCAGTTGGCCAACTCCGCGAGTACAGCTACTTCCTCTATCGAGAGAGAAAGCTCCCTGCCCCGCACCTCATTGCCCTGTTCTCCGAGGACATTGGCGCGTACGCACCGTACCTCGAAGACCAGGGCATCGCCGCCATCTGGCAGACCGACGGTGGTTGGGCAGGCACCCTCACTGCCGCGGCTTGGGGCATGGTCGATTGATCAGCGAGTAGTGGCGCCGTGGCATTCGGCGTAGGGCTTGGTTGAGGTGCACCAGCAGGGGGCGTTCGGGGCCGGGGGCCAGGGGGTGGCCTTGCCTCGGGCCGCCAGGGTCGTCGCGTACTCCGGGAGGAGGGACGGGGAGGCCGGGGAGGTCTTCTCCGACGCCGCGAAGGCCTCGTACGACGGGACGCTCGCCGTGACGATGCCCAGGTTCGTCGTGCCCGAGGCGGCCAGGGCGCGCAGGGACGCCTCGATCTGTGCCAGGTGCGCCTCGTGCGAGGGGTACTCGGCCGACAGGGTCGGGTAGCTCGTCAAGAGCTCCGCCAGCTCCCGCTGCGGCCAGTGCAGGAGCGCCACCGGGAACGGGCGGGACAGGGCCGCGCGGCGGTCGCCCAGCTCCGCGCGCAGGCGGGCGATCTCCGCGCGGAGCTCGGCCGGGTCGTCGGAGCCGAGGGCCCAGATGCGCTTGGGGTCGTGCAGCTCGTCCAGCGGGATCGGGCCGGTGTGGCGGGTGTCGGCGACCATGTCCCAGTCGTCGTGCGCGAGCCCGAGGAGGCGGCGTACCCGGTGCCGGCCGGTCAGGAGGGCGGTCGTGGCCGGGGTCAGGGGGTCCTGCTCCGTGATCAGGAGGGTGGCCGCCTGGGTGAAGCACTCCTCCGACGCGGTCAGCTCGTCGTGGGCCTCCAGGGCCTCGGCGATCACCTCCCACGGCGCCGGGTCCGAGGGGGCCGCGGCGCGGATGCCCTGGATCAGGGCACGGGCCTCCGGCTCGTGGCCGTACTCCCACAGGTTCGCCGCCTGCAGCGCCTTGATCAGGTGCGGGCCGGCCGGTTCGCCGGCCAGCAGCTGGTCGTACAGGGCGCTGGCGCGTTCCCGGGCGTCGGCCAGTTCGAGATGGGCCGCGGCCTGGAGCAGCAGGGGCTCCTGGTCCTCGGGGTAGCGGGTCGCCGTGCGGATCAGGCGCTCGGCTTCGGCGATGTGCTCGGCAGGCGTGTCGGGGCGCATGGTTCACACCGTACTGCTGCTGGTCTGTTGGCGGGGGAGGTCTTAAGGTGCGCCCCGTGCGGGGTCCCATGCGTGTGGTGGTGCAGGGCGGCGGCCGGGGCGCGCGCCGCGCCGGTCTCGCGGGCCTGCTGTGGGCCGCCGCCGAACTGGCCGTCACGGTGGGTGTGGTGGTGTTGCTGCTGGTGGTGCACCAGGTGTGGTGGACCAACCGGCAGGCCCTGGCCTCCGCCCACCGGCAGGTCGCCGCTTTGGAGGAGGAGTGGCAGGCCGGGGCCGGTTCCCGTTCCGATTCCCGTTCAGATTCCCGGTCTGAGCCCGGTTCCGGGTCGCCTGCCGATTTGCCTTCCGGCTCCGGCTCCGGCTCGTCGGCTCCTGCCTCTGCTGCCCCTTCTGTTTCGCCTGCGGCGCCGGGCTCGTCTCCTGCCGGTGCTGCCCCGGGTGGTTCCGGGGCGTACGGGGTGCTGCGGATTCCGCGGCTCGGGGTCGTCGTGCCGATCGCGCAGGGGGTCGACAGGCGGGCCGTGCTCGACAAGGGGTACGCCGGGCACTATCCCGGGACCGCGCAGCCGGGGGCGGCGGGGAACTTCGCGCTGGCCGGGCACCGCAACACCCACGGGGAGCCGTTCCGGTACATCAACCGGCTGCGGGCGGGGGACGAGCTGATCGTCGACGTCCGGGGGCGGCGGTTCACGTACGTGGTCGGCAGGACGCTGGCCGAGACGAGCGAGCGGGACACGGGGGTGCTCGCGCCGGTGCCGCGGAGCACGGTGCGGCCCGAGTACGGGTACAGCGAGCCGGGCGCGTACATCACGCTCACCACCTGCACTCCGGAGTACACCTCCAAGTACCGGCTGGTGGTCTGGGGAACCCTGCGCCACCCCGACTCCGTTGTCAGTGCGGTCGGTTAGGATCGATCCGAGCCAGTTGATCATGGGGAGGCGGGGGGTGGTGGTCCGGATGGGCGGGCGGTTTGCGTGTGCGTCCTATCTCGCTGCTCGGCTTGCCCCGCTGCTGTTGCTCGGGGGCCTGCTCGGGCTGTTCCTCGGGGAGAGCGGGCCGGCTGCCGTCGTGGTGGCCCTGGCCGCCCTCGCCGCCGCCGTGGCCGTGGGTGCCGCCGCCCTGGCCGCCTGCCTCGTACGGCCCGTGCCGCCGCACCGCATACGCACCGCGATCCGGGATCGCGAGCAGCGCACGGCGTTCCTGCCGCAGCGTGACCCCGATGCCTCGGGCCGGTCGCGGCCCAGGGCGCCCGGCCGTCTCGTCCCGACGGCCGCGTAGGGGCGCGTAGCTCTTCGCTCTTCCTCTTTTCGTTCCTCCCACCTTGCTGCCGTGCCCCTCGCGGGTCGTCGCATCGCCGAAGAAGCGCATTTCTTTCGACGTTCGACGAGACCCCTCGGAGGGCCCGCGTGTCCGTTTTCACCCGTCTTGTTGTTGAGCTGGGCCGGTTCCTGGAGCCGGTGCTGGCCGAATCCGCGACCGCTGCCGCGATCGTGCTGTTCACCGTGCTCGTACGGCTCGCCCTGCACCCGCTGAACCGGGCGGCCTTCAAGGGCGCCACCCCGGTGGCCGGCTGCCTGCCGGTGCTGCTCCAGCTGCCGGTGTTCTTCCTCATGTACCGGGCCTTCACCTCGTCCGGCGAGCTGCTGGACCACCGCCTGCTCGGGGCGCCGCTGGGCTCCCGGTGGGCCGACGCCCTGGGGGCCGGTGGCGTCTTCGGGGCGCAGGGGCTGGTGTTCCTCGGGCTGTTCGCCGCCATTGCCGCGGTTGCGGCCTGGAGCGCGGTGCGCGGTCGGCGGGCCGCCGCCGCGGCCCCCGGCCCCGGTGCCGCCGCGGCCCCCGGCTCCGGTGCCGCCGCGCTGAGTGCCGAGCAGCAGGAGGTGCTGCGGAAGGTCGGCGGCGTACTGCCCCTGCTGTCGTTCGGGACGCTGGTCACGGCCGCCGTGGTGCCGCTCGCCGCGGGGCTCTACCTGGTGACCACCACCGCCTGGTCCGTCGCCGAGCGGGCCTGGCTGCAGTACCGCAAGGAGCGGGCCCAGGGGCGCGGGGCGGTGGCCGGCGGACGCGAGCGTTCCAGTCTGTGAACAGGGTCTTGCGGATTGGGTGGGCATCTTGGAGGATCAGCCAATCCTCCGATGGCCGCAACCCATCGTCCGGCCCGGGGCGTGCCCAGGGGCCGACCACCCTCGACCACGGGAGAACGCCCATGAAACTGCTGCGTGTCGGACCGGCCGGCGCCGAGCGCCCCGCGCTGCTCGACCAGGACGGGACCCTGCGCGACCTGTCCGGCCTGATCACGGATGTGGACGGCGCCTTTCTCGCCGACGACTCCGTGCTGTCCCGGGTACGGGACGCGGCGGTATCGGGTGAGCTCCCGGCGCTCGACGCCGAGGGGCTGCGGATCGGCGCGCCGATCGGCGGCATCGGCAAGATCGTGGGCATCGGCCTGAACTACTTCGGCCACGCCGCCGAGATCGGCGCGGAGCCGCCGGCCGAGCCGATCCTGTTCCTCAAGGCCGCCGACACCGTGGTCGGGCCGGACGACACCGTCCTGATCCCGCGCGGCAGCGTCAAGACCGACTGGGAGGCCGAGCTCGGCGTCGTCATCGGCAGCACGGCCCGCTACCTGTCCTCCGCCGAGGAGGGCCTCGCTCACGTCGGCGGCTACACGCTGGTCAACGACGTCTCGGAGCGCGAGTTCCAGATCGAGCGCGGCGGCACCTGGGACAAGGGCAAGAACTGCGAGACGTTCACCCCGCTGGGCCCGTGGCTCGTGACGGCCGACGAGATCGAGGACCCGCAGGTCCTCGGCGTGAAGCTGTGGGTCAACGGCGAGCTCAAGCAGGACGGCAACACCTCCGACCAGATCTTCCCGGTCGGCGAGGTCGTGCGGTACCTGAGCCAGTTCATGACGCTCCACCCGGGCGACGTCATCGTCACCGGCACCCCGGCCGGCGTGGCCATGGGCCAGCCGGAGCCGAAGCCGTACCTGCGGGCCGGGGACGTCGTGGAGCTGGAGATCGAGCGGCTGGGGCGGCAGCGGCAGGAGTTCAAGAACGCGTGATGGGCAGGAGGGCGCGGTCGTCGCCCCCTTCGTTCCTTGCGGTTCCTTGCCCCGCCCTCCTCGCTTCGTGCGGGGAGGGGACGGGAGGGGAGGGGCCGTGCCGGTGTCCGGTACGGCCCCCGCCCGTCAGCCCTTCGCCGCCGCGCGGCGGCGGCGCCCTGCGTAGAGCAGCCCGGCCCCCGCGCCCAGCGCCGCCGCGCCCGCGCCGGCCGTCACCGCAACGCCCGCGTTGGCGCCGGTGCTGGCGAGCGGGCCGGACCCGCCCGCCGGGGTCGCCTTCGTGGTCCCGCCGCCCGATCCCGAACCCGAGCCGGATCCGGACCCGGCCTCCGCGGAGGGCTTCGCCGAGCCGCTCGTGGCGCCGCCCTTGCCGGCGGACCCGTCCTTGCCGCCCTGCGCGTCCTTGTCCTTCGCCCGGGCGGTGTGCTGCCCGGTCTTCAGGAACTCGGCCCGGTCCGCCGCCGTGCCGCCCAGCGCAGCGGTCGCCGCCTTCTTCAGCTCCGGGCCCGCGTCCCCCAGCATCGCCCGGATCGCGGCGGTGTTGTCGCCGTCGCGCAGCTCGTGCTGCGTCGTCGTCACGAACGTCCGCAGCTCCTCCGGGGTCGGGTTCTTCTCCAGGAGCTTGACGATCCCGTCCTTCAGCCCCGGCCCGGCGTCCTTCAGCATGCCCAGCAGCAGGACCCGGTCGTCCTCCGCGCGCACCTTGTGCTGTCCGGTCTGGACGAACTCGCGCACCTGCTCGCGCGTCCCGCTGCTCAGCAGTTTGTTGACCGCCTCGGTGATCCCCTTGCCGGCGCCGGGCAGCATGCGCGCGAGCTCGACCTTGTCGTCTTCGAAGCGGGCCGCGTGCTGCCCCTCCTTGAGGAACGCGGTGACGGCCTCGCGGGTGCCCGTGTGGAGGGCGGCAGCGGCGGCCTTCTTCACGGCCGGGCCGCCTGCCGCCTCGATCTGCGCGACCCGTACGAGGTCGTCCTCGAACTGCTGCTTCGCCCACTCGACCTCCAGGAACGTCCGCATGTCCGCGGCCGTCCCCTTCAGGGCCTTCTCCGCGGCCGCGCGTACGCCGGGCCCGCTCGCCGGGTCCGCCAGGATGGCCTCGATGGCGGCCCGGTCCTTGGCGGCCTGCGGGTCCTCGTCCGGCTTGTCCGCGCTCTGCCCGCCCCCTGCCGGGTCCGTGTCGGGGACGGTCGCAACGGCCGGCCGGTCCACGGCCGCCGGCGCGGCGAACGCCGGCGAGGCGAGCAGGACGGCCGGGGCCATCGCGGCCGCGGCGGCGGCCGATGCGATCCTGGGCAGCTTCACGGCGGGTCCATTCTTCACACGTCTGATGATCAACAGTCTGTGAAGGATAGATCGTCCGTGCGAGGCAAAGCGCTGATTGCTATGACTTGTACGAAAAGCGGACGGGCCGGAGTCGGGTCGTGGCTCGGCGTCACAGCTCCACCGTCACCCCGTCCCGGGACGAGATCCGCGCGGCCTCCAGCACCTCCAGGCACTGCGCCGCCTCCCGCGCGGTGACCGGGGCCGGCCCGCCCTCGCGCAGCGCGGCCGCCACCGCCGCGTAGTACGCCGGGTAGTCGCCCGGCACCGTCGCCACCGGCGTCCCGCCGCCGGTCAGCGGGGACTCGCCGGAGCCCAGCCGGCCCCACATGTGCTCGGGCTCCTCGCCCCACGGGGCGTCGTCGCCCGGCCGGTGGCCCTCGCGCAGGGCGGCCTCCTGCGGGTCGAGCCCGTACTTCACCCAGCCGGCCCGCGAGCCGAGCACGCGGAAGCGGGGGCCGAGCTGGGCGGTGGTCGCGCTCACGTAGAGGTGGGAGCGGATGCCGCCCGCGTGCGTGACGGCGATGAAGGTGTCGTCGTCGGTCTCGGCGCCCGGGCGGCGCACGTCGGTCTCCGCGTACACCCGTACGGCCGGGCCGAACAGCACGAGCGCCTGGTCCACGACGTGGCTGCCGAGGTCGTAGAGCAGGCCGCCGACCTCCTCCGGCGCACCGGACTCGCGCCAGCCCCCCTTGAGCTGCGGGCGCCAGCGCTCGAAGCGGGACTCGAAGCGCTGGACCTCGCCGAGCTCGCCGTCGGCGAGGAGGCGGCGCAGGGTGAGGAAGTCGTTGTCCCAGCGGCGGTTCTGGAACACGGACAGGAAGGTGCCGGTCCGGTCGGCGAGGTCGGCGAGCTCGCGGGCCCCGGCGGCGGTCGCGGCGAGCGGCTTGTCCACGACGACCGGGATGCCGGCCTCCAGGGCGGCCGTGGCGAGCGGGACGTGGGTCCTGTTGGGGGAGGCGACGACGATCAGGTCGAGGGCCGGGCTGCGGTCCCACAGCTCCTGCGCGGAGGCGGCGATCCGCACGTCCGGGTAGGCCTCGCGGACCCGTTCCTGGCGGCCGGGGTCGGAGGTGACGACGGTGTCGAGGACCAGGCCGTCGGTGGCGGCGACCAGGGGCGCGTGGAAGACGGAGCCGGCGAGGCCGTAGCCGACGACGCCCACGCGGAGGGCAGTGGCGGTGCGGCCGGGGCCGGTGGCGTGGGTGGGGGAGGGGGTGGGGGCGGAGTTCATGCCTCCACTTTGGCAACAGTGTTTCCTAACTGCAAGGAGGGTGGAGAATGGACCGGTGGACTGGAGCAACGGAAGCGGCGTCAACCTGCCGGCACTGCGCGGGCACAACGACGCGCTCGTGCTGGCCCTGCTGCGCGAAGCCGGCCCGGCGGGCCTCGGCCGCACCGACCTCGCGGGCCGTACGGGCCTCACCCCCCAGGCCGTCGGCAAGATCACGGCGCGGCTGCGGGCCGAGGGCCTCGTCGCCGAGGCCGGCCGCGGGGCGTCCACCGGCGGCAAGCCGCGCACGCTGCTCCGGCTGGCCGCACAGGCCCGGTACGCGGTCGGGGTCCACGCCGACCGCGACGAGCTGAGCGCGGTACGGGTCGACCTCGCGGGCACCGTCGTGGACCGGCTCCGCAGCCCGCTGGACTTCGGGGCGGGGCCGGATGCCGTGGTGGAGGAGGTCGTACGGGCGGTGGGCCGGCTGAGCGGTGCCGCGGGCGGACCCCAGGCGCTGCTCGGGGTGGGGGTCGCCGCGCCCGGGCCGCTCGACCGGCGCGCCGGGATCCTGGGCCGGGTGACCGGGTATCCGCAGTGGGAGCGGTTCCCGCTGCGGCAGGCCGTCGCGGACCGGCTGGGACCGCAGGCGCCGCCGGTACTGCTGGACAAGGACACCAACGCCGGCGCCGCAGCCGCGGGCGGGACCGGGGCCGGGTACGGGTACGGGGGCTCCGGCACCTCGGTGTACCTGCACCTCGGCACCGGCCTGGGCGCGGGACTCCGGCTGGACGGCGAGGTCTACCGCGGGGAGCGGTCCGCGGCGGGGGAGTTCGGACACCAGGTGCTCAGCCTGGACGGGCCGCCCTGCCGGTGCGGAGGGCGGGGCTGCGCGGAGGTGCTGTGCCTGGGGGCGGTGGCGCGCGGGGACCTGGCCGAGGCGGCCCGGATCCTGGGCGAGGGCGCCGCGAACGTGGTCGCCCTGCTGGACGCGGACCGGGTGTGGCTCGGCGGCCGCGTGGTGGACGCCGCCCCGGAGGTCTTCACGGCGGGAGTCCGACACGTCCTGCACACCCGCAGCCTCGGCGGCCGACCCCCGGAGGTGGCGACGGCCCGGGCGGGCGTCGCGGAGGGCGCGGCGGAACTGGCCCTGGGGCGGGTGTTCGGGCGGGGGTGAGGGGGCGGGGGCCCCGCCGCCCCGCCACCCCGCCACCCCGCCGCCCCGCCGACCCGCCGCGTCGCCGCCGACCCGCCGCGTCGCCGCCGACCCGCCCCCCGCCCCTCCGCCGAACAGGCGTACCCCTCGGGGTGTCGGGGCGGGGGACGGGGGCGGGGTCGCGCGCGCGTGGCAGGGTGCGGGAAGGGCGTGGTGGTTTCTCGCCCCGGTCCACCGTCCCGTCCGGCGAGCAGCGAAGCGAAGGTCTGCCATGCGACTGCGCAAAGCCCTTGCCCTTTCCGCCGTCCTGGTGGTCCTCGCCGCCCCGACCGCCGGTGCGGACATCGGTACCGGCGGCGGTGCCCGGCCCGCTCCCGCCCTCCCGTCGCGTGCGCAGGCCGTCTGCGGTGGCGGCAAGAGCACCGCGTTCCCCATCGGGGCGCGGATCCGCGGCGGTCCGGCCGTCTACCGGACCGGCGGCGGGTCGCAGAGCTGGTTCCTGGACCTGACGAACACCACCGACGGCGAGTGCACCGCCATCCACCCCGTCGTGGTCCTGACCGACGAGGCCCGCGCGCTGAGGCCCGAGCACCTGAAGATGGAGTTCGAGGCGGCTGAGGGCGGCAGCACCCATCCCGTCAGCCTGGAGTACAGCGACCGCGACGAGATCATCGCCGTCTTCGACGGCGGCGGGGCCTTTCCCGGATTCGCCGTGCGGCCCGGCGGCTCCGTGACCGTCCGGGTGCACCTGGGTTTCACCGCCGACGCCCCCCTCGGCGAGGTCGTCGCCGATGCCGCCGTGGTCCAGCGGCGCGCCGACGACGGTGACTGGGTCGGCGAGTCCGGCGGCTACCGCTTCACCGTCGACGGCCCCCAGGATCCGGTCGAGGCGGGCTCCCTCGCGCACACCGGCCCGGTCGGCCGGGCGTACGGCGGCGAGCTCGGGGCGGGGACCGCCGCGGCCGTCGCGGTCGCGTTGGGCGGGCTCCTGCTGCTGGGCGGCCGCCGGCTGCGCGGGCGCACCCCGCCCCGCTGACCCCCGTACGCCCCGCCCGCGTACAGTCCGAGGGTGGAAGAACAGACCCGGCACCACCGCCCCGGCGCCCCCGTGCGCTCCGGCATCCCGGAGCACGGACGCATCCCCAAGTACTACGCCGTCAAGGCCCGCATCGCGGGGCTTCTCGACGACCTCGGCGAGGGCGGCCTGCTGCCCACCGAGCGTGATCTCGCCGAGCGTTACGAGGTCTCCCGCGAGACCCTGCGCCAGGCGCTGCGCGAGCTGCTGCTCGAAGGCCGGATCCGCCGCTCGGGCCGCGGCACCGTGGTGGCGGGCCCGAAGCTGGAGCAGCCCCTGTCGCTGGCGAGCTACACCGAGGGCGTACGCCGCCAGGGGCGCCGGCCCGGCCGCAATCTGATCGGGCTGGAGCGGTTCCCCTGCCCGCCCGAGCTCGCCGACGGCATCGGCGCCGAGCAGGGGGAGCCGGTCTGGCACCTGGAGCGGGTCCTGCTCGCCGACGACGAGCGGGTCGGGCTGGAGAGCACGTACATCCGGGTGGCGCGGGCGCCCCGCCTGGACGTCGATTTCCAGCCGGACTCCTCCTTCTACGGCTACCTCCTCGACAGTCTCGGCATCTCCTTCGGCGACGCCGACGAGAAGCTGGAGACGGTGCTCGCGACCCCGCGCGAGGCCCTGCTGATCGGGACCCCGCCGGCGCTGCCGATGCTGCTGATCCACCGGTTCTCGCGGGACCGGGACGGCCGGCCCCTGGAGCGGGTGCGCTCGCTCTACCGCGGCGACCGGTTCAGCTTCACCACCCATCTGCGGCCGGACTAGGAGGGCGGAATCTCCCTGTCCAGGTGATATGCGGCCCGCTCTGTATCACAGAAGCATAACGGGTCTGGTCCAAACGTGTCGGGCTGTTCACCGTCCCGTTCCCGCTCGGACCCCCGCGCTCCACGGGCCGCAGCCACCGTTGCCGCCGTGAGAGTCATAGTCGTCGGAGGCGGCGTGGTCGGCACCATGCACGCCTGGCAAGCAGTCGAACGCGGCCACGAGGTCGTCCAGATCGAGCGCGAGGCCGAGGCGCGCGGCGCATCGCTGCGCAATTTCGGCCAGATATGGGTCAGCGGGCGGGCCGGGGGCGAGGAGCTCGACACCGCCCTGCGGGCCCGAGAGCTGTGGGAGGAGATCGGGGCGCGGGTGCCCGGCCTGGGCTTTCGCCCGATCGGCTCCCTGACCCCCGTCCGCACCGCGGCCGAGTACGCCGTCGCCGAGGCGGCCGCCGCCCGGACCGACGCCGCCGCCCGCGGCTACAAGCTGGTCACCGCCGACGAGGCGCGGGCCCTCAACCCCGCCCTGCGCGGCGCCTTCGAGGCCGCCCTCTGGTGCGAGCGCGACGCCGCCGTCGAGCCGCGCACGGCGCAGCCGCACCTGCGCGAGGCCCTCCTCGCGACCGGCCGCTACACCTTCCTGCCCGGCCGGGAGGTCCGCGAGGTCGTCGGGGCCGCCGCCGTCCGCGACGACCACGGCGACGTCCACCGCGGTGACGCCGTCGTCCTGGCCACCGGTGCCTGCCTGTCCGGCCTGGTCCGCGAACTCGCCCCGGACATCCGCAGCATCGTGCGCCGCGTGCGGCTGCAGATGATGCAGACCGCCCCGCTCGGCGAGCCGCTCACCACCTCCCTCGCGGACGCCGACAGCTTCCGCTACTACCCCGCCTACCGCGGCCCCGCCCTCGACGCCCTCGACTCCGGCCAGCCGCAAGGGCCGGTCGCCGCCGCGCACCGGATGCAGCTGCTGATGGTCCAGCGCCTCGACGGCGGGCTCACCATCGGCGACACCCACGAGTACGAGCACCCCTTCGCCTTCGACACCGTCGAGGACCCGTACGAGCACCTCGTCGAGGTCGTCGAGTCCTTCCTGGGCCGCCCGCTGCCGAAGGTCCGGCGCCGCTGGGCCGGGGTGTACGCGCAGTGCACGGACACCACCCGCGTCGTCCACCGCGAGCAGGTCGCCGACGGCGTCTGGCTGGTGACCGGGCCGGGCGGCCGCGGCATGACCTGTGCGCCCGCCATCGCCGAGACCACCGCGACCGAACTGGGCTGGTAGGAACGCCATGAGCAGCAACAGCAACAGCAACAGCAGCGGCAGCGGCAAGAGCCGCAACCTCGTCGTCCTCGACATGGCCGGTACCACCGTCGCCGACGGCGGACTCGTCGAGCGGGCCTTCGAGCGGGCCGCCGAGCGCCTCGGCGTCGAGCCCGGCAGCGCCGACCACGCCGCCGGACTGCAGTACGTCCGCGACACCATGGGCGAGTCGAAGATCTCCGTCTTCCGCCACCTCTTCGGTACGGAGGACCTCGCCCGACAGGCCAACACCGCCTTCGAGGAGGCGTACGCCGAGCTCCTCGACGACGGGCTCGTCACCCCCCTGCCCGGCGCCCGCGAGGCCGTCGAGGAGCTCCGCGCCGCCGGCCGCACCGTCGTGCTGACCACGGGGTTCGCCCGCGTCACCCAGGACGCCATCCTCGACGCCCTCGGCTGGCGGTCGCTCGCCGACCTCACCCTGTGCCCCGCGGACGCCGGCGGGCGCGGCCGCCCGTACCCGGACATGGTGCTCGCCGCGTTCCTGCGCACCGGCGCCGTGGCCGACGTACGGGACGTGGCCGTCGCCGGCGACACCGCGTACGACATGCTCAGCGGCAGCCGGGCCGGCGCCGGGACCGTGGCCGGCGTCCTGACCGGCGCCCACGGCCGCGAGGCGCTCACCGGGCACGGCGCCACCCACGTCCTCGGCTCGGTCGCCGAACTGCCCGCGCTGCTGGCCCGACTCGAAAGCACCGCCGCGCCCGAGGAGCCGGGCGCGTGAGCGGCATCCGCTTCGACGGGGTGTCCGTCGCCTACGGCGCCACCACCGTCCTGGACTCCCTCGACCTGACCATCGAGCCCGGCGAGGTCATGGCCCTGCTCGGCCCCTCCGGCTCCGGCAAGACGACGGCGCTGCGCGCGGTGGCCGGCTTCGTGCGGCCCGCCGCCGGCCGGGTGCTGATCGGCGGCCGGGACGTCACCGCCCTGCCGCCGCACAAGCGCGGCATCGGCATGGTCGTCCAGCAGTACGCGCTCTTCCCGCACCTGCGGGTCGAGGACAACGTGGCCTTCGGCCTGCGCGCGCAGAAGACCCCGCGGGCCGAGATCCCCGGCCGCGTCGCCGAGGCCCTGGAGATGACCGGCATGACCGCGTACGCCAAGCGGCATCCGCGCGAGCTGTCCGGCGGGCAGCAGCAGCGCGTGGCGATCGCCCGCGCCCTCGCCATCCGGCCCGGCGTGCTCCTCCTGGACGAGCCGCTGTCCGCGCTGGACGCCCAGCTGCGCTCCGGGATGCTCGCCGAACTGGACCGGCTGCACCGCGAACTGCCCGACGTGTCGATGCTGTACGTCACCCACGACCAGGTCGAGGCGCTCACCCTCGCCGACCGGATCGCCGTCATGGACCGGGCCCGGCTGCAGGACTGCGGCACCCCCCAGGAGCTGTACCGCTCGCCGCGCACCGAGTTCACCGCCTCCTTCGTCGGCAACGCCAACCTGCTGCCGGTGACGGTGGCCGGCGCGGGCGCGGTGTTCGCGGGCCGACCGCTGGAGGTGGACCGCGGGCCGGCCGCGCCGGGTGCCCGGGCCACCCTGTGCGTACGGCCGCACCGGCTCCGGCTCGGGGCCGGCCCCAACGCCCTGACGGGGACCATCGCCGAGGTCCAGTGGCGCGGCTCGACGCACCGGCTGTACGTCGACGTGGACGGCCACCGCGTCAAGGCCGACCTGCCCGAGCTGCGCGAGACCCCGGCGCTCGGCGACGAGGTCACCTTGCACTTCGAGCCGCGCGACGCGGTGCTGCTGTCGGCGGGGGTGTCCGATGGCTGAGGCCCCGGCCCCCGCCTCGACCGTGGCACCTGCGCCGGGCGGGATCCCGGCCGCGGAGGCTCCGGCCGAAGCCCCTGCCGCGGCAGAGGCCCCTGCCCCCGCCGAGGCCCCCGCCCCCGCCGCTGCCGCCCCGCTCCGGGCCGCCCGGCTGCCGCGCAGCCTCTGGGCGTTGCCGCCCGTGGCCGTGCTCGCGCTGGGCTTCCTCTACCCGCTCGTGCTCGTCGTCCGGCAGTCGCTGAGCCCCGAGCACGGTGGTGGCGCCTTCGCCGCGTACGCCTCCGTCTTCGACTCCCGGGCCTTCCGCGAGGCGCTGGGCACCACCGTCTGGCTGGCCGCCGGCGCCACCGCCGGCTGCCTCCTCCTCGGCTTCGTCCTCGCCCTGGTCATCGCCTTCGTGCCGTTTCCCGGGGCCCGCGGCGTCGCCCGGTTCATCGATGTCTTCCTCTCCTTCCCCTCCTTCCTCATCACCCTCGCCCTCCTCTTCATCTACGGCACGGTCGGCATGGCCAACGGCGTGTGGACCGACCTCTCCGGCGCCGCCGAAGGACCCTTCCGCTTCCTGACCACGCCCTGGGGCGTCCTGCTCGCGGAGATCACGTACTTCACGCCCTTCGTGTTGCGCCCGCTGCTCGCCGCCTTCTCCCAGCTGGACACCGCCCAGCTCGAAGCCGCCTCCTCGCTCGGTGCACGCCCCGCCCGGATCGTCCGGCAGGTGATCCTGCCCGAGGTCTTCCCGGCCCTCGCCGCAGGCGGCAGCCTCGTCCTGGTCATGTGCCTGAACGAGTTCGGGATCGTCCTGTTCATCGGGGCCAAGGGCGTCACCACGCTCCCGATGCTCGTCTACGGCAAGGCGATCCTCGAAGCCGACTACCCGGCCGCCTGCGTGGTCGCCGTCGTCGACATCGCAATCTCCGTCGGCCTGTTCGGCCTCTACCGGGTGGTGAGCAAGCGTGCTGGTGCATAGCAGGGCCGGCCGCTGGGCCGCCTGGGCCGTCTTCGCCGTCCTCTTCCTGCCGCTCTTCGCGCTGCCGCTGCTCGTCGTGGTGGCCGCCTCCTTCGCCACCCACTGGTCCGGCGCCTTCCCCTCCGGGCCGACCACCGAGAACTACGCCGCCGCCGTACGGGGCGAATCGCTCCAGGCGCTGACCACCTCGCTGGCCACCGCCCTCGCCGCCAGCCTGCTCGCGCTGACCGTCGGCACCTGGGCCGCACTGGCCGCCGCCGGTCTGAGGCGGCGCGGGAAGCGGACCCTGGACGCCCTGTTCATGCTGCCCATCGCCGTTCCGTCCGTGGTCGTGGGCCTTGCCGTCCTGGTCGCGTTCAGCACGCCGCCGCTGCTGCTCAACGGCACGAGCTCGATCGTGGTCCTCGCGCACACGATTCTTGTCACCGCGTTCGCCCACCAGTCGGTTTCGGCTGCCATCCTGCGTCTCGACCCCGCCTACGAGCAGGCGGCCGCCTCCCTGGGCGCCGGTCCCGCGTACGTGCTGTTCCGGGTCAGGCTGCCTCTCCTGCTGCCGTCCCTCACGGCGGCCGCCGGACTCTGCTTCGCCCTCTCGATGGGCGAGTTGAGCGCCACCATGATGCTCTACCCGCCGGACTGGACACCCCTGCCGGTCCGGATCTTCGCCGCCACCGACCGCGGCTCGCTCTTCGGCGGATCTGCCGTCGCCGTGGTCCTGATGACCACCACCCTGCTGGTCCTCATGGTCGTCTCCCGCGTCCGAACCAAGGCCGCCTACCGCTGACCCCGCCTCCGGCCGTCTCCGGCGCGGGCCGGCTGCTCCACCCCGTACCTCTCCCGCCTCTTCCTCTTCTTCCTCCTCCTCTTCCCCCGAAGGACCTGCCATGCCCAGATCCCGCATGCCCCTGCGCACCGCCGCCGCCCTGGCCGGCAGCCTCGTCCTCGCCGCCGGGCTCACCGCCTGCTCCGGCTCCTCCGGCTCCTCGGGGTCTTCCGCCTCCGGAGGCGCCAAGGGCGGCGCCAAGACCGTCACCGTCTACAGCGCCGACGGCCTCAAGAGCGACAAGGGCGACGGCTGGTACGACAAGGTCTTCGCCGACTTCACGAAGAAGACCGGCATCGAGGTCAAGTACGTCGAGGGCGGATCCGGCGAGATGGTGCAGCGCGCCGTCCGCGAGAAGGCCAACACCCAGGCCGACGTACTGATCACCCTGCCGCCCTTCATCCAGCAGGCGGGCGGCAAGGGCCTGCTCCAGGTCTACCGGCCTCAGGGCTCCGACCAGGTCAACGGTGCGAACAAGGCCGCTGACGGCACCTGGACCTCCGTCGTCAACAACTACTTCGGCTTCGTCTACAACAAGAAGGAGCTCGACCCCGCCCCGCGGACCTGGGAAGAGCTGCTGGACGCCAAGTACAAGGGCAAGCTCCAGTACTCCACCCCGGGCGTCGCGGGCGACGGCACCGCCGTCCTCGTGAAATCGATGCACGACTTCGGCGGCCAGGAGCCGGCGATGGAGTACCTGAAGAAGCTCCAGGCCAACAACGTCGGCCCGTCCTCCTCCACCAGCAAGCTCGCCCCGAAGACCGACAAGGGCGAGCTGCTCGTCGCCAACGGCGACGTCCAGATGAACTTCGCCCAGTCCAAGTCCATGCCCCACCTCGGCATCTGGTTCCCCGCCAAGGACGGCGCCAAGCCGACCACCTTCGCCCTGCCGTACGCGGCCGGCCTGGTGGCCAAGGCCCCGCACGGCGAGAACGGCAGGAAGCTCCTCGACCACCTGCTCAGCGAGGACGCGCAGAAGCTGGTCAGCGAGGTCGGCGGCGGCTTCCCGGCGCGCACCGACGTCAAGCCGACCGACGCCAACGCCGTCGAACTCACCAAGCTGATGACGGGCGTCGAGGTGTTCGAGCCGGACTGGGCCGACATCGACAAGAACCTCGCGGCCTACGTGGACGCGTGGAAGTCGGCAACCGGAAGCTGACCGGTTGCCTCCCGGTCACCCACGACCGGGAACATGACCCTCATATAACGGGTCTGGACCGAAGCGTCCTCTCGGTTCGGGCCCGGCGCATGCGCACCGCCTTCACCTGCCGCACCGCTCGCACCGCCTTCCCCGCGCGTTCCCGACGACTGCTCCCGGAGGAGTACGTGCCCACTGTCCTGCCCGGACGGGCCCTCGCCGCAGCCGCCACCGCCACGGCCGCCGCCCTGCTCGCCACCGCCCTCGGCGTGCACACCGCGACCGCCGCAGCCACCACCGCCGCGACCGCCGCAGCCACCACGGACAAGGTCCTCGTCATCGGCCTCGACGGCGTGGTCCTCGACCGCATCAAGGCCGCCAACGCCCCGAACCTGAACGGCCTGATGGCCCAGGGTCTCACCGCCCGCAGCACCCTCTACTCCAGCCCCATGGCGGCCACCTCCTCGGGCCCCGGCTGGTCCACCATCGCCACCGGCGTCTGGCCCGACAAGCACGGCGTGAAGGACAACTCCTTCACCGGCAAGAACTACGGGGCCTACCCCGACTTCCTGACCCGCATCGAGAACGCCAGGCCCTCGCTCAACACCTACGCGGCGGCCGACTGGGAGCCCATCACCTCCACCGACCAGAACGGCCCGGTCTTCTCCGCCAAGGTCGACAAGCGCCTCAGCCTCAAGGGCGACCGCGACGGCTACGGCAGCGAGGACCCGAAGATCGCCGCCGCGGCCTCGGCCGAACTGCGCGACCAGAACCCGGACGCCGCGTTCGTCTACCTCGGCCAGGTCGACTCCGCCGGGCACTCCTACGGCGCCACCAGCCAGCAGTACCTCGACGCGATCGCCCGCGTCGACACGCTGGCCGGCCAGCTGCTGACCGCGGTCGCGGCGCGCCCCACGTACGCCCAGGAGAACTGGAAGATCCTCGTCACCACCGACCACGGCCACACCGACGCCGGCGGCCACGGCGGTTCCACCGTCCAGGAGCGCGGCACCTTCGTCATCGCCAAGGGCGCCGGGATACCGGCCGGTTCGGTGCGCAGCGACGTCAAGCTCGTCGACGTCGCGGCCACCGCGCTCTCCCATGTCGGCGTCGCCGCCGGCAGCGCCATCGACGGCATCGCGCTCGACGCCCCGGACGACAACGACGCGTTCGACACCCTGCGCCCCGCCCTGCAGGGCCGCGTGGACGAGACCGGCATCCCCGCCGGAGTGAAGGGCTACACCCACACCCCGCCGGCCGGCTGGTCCGTCGACAACTCCCGGATGGGCACGGGCGGTGTCGCCGAGTGGGCCGGGTGGGCCTTCGCCACCGACGAGTTCTGGAGCCAGTCGCAGCGCGACCAGTGGCGGGAGCTGAACGTCCGCTCCCGTGACGTCTTCGCGGTCGCCGACTCCGACGAGTGGGACGACAAGTCCCACACCGGCAGCTACGACTCCACCCTGATCACCCCGGCGTGGCCGGTGACGGGCGGCACCACCCGCACCCTCACCTACCAGACGCACTACCGCCACGAGGCCGGCCAGACCGCCCAGGTCCTGGTCTCCTACAACGGGGGCACGCCCGCCGTCGTCAAGAGCCACACCGCCGACGCGGTCGCCCAGACCGAGTCCCTGACGCTCCGGATCCCGGCCGGCGCCACCGACGTGAAGGTCCAGTTCCGGTACACCGGCAGCAACAACTGGTTCTGGACGGTGGACAACGTTCACCTGACCTGAGCGGCCCGACCGGTCTGCTCGCGCGGTTCGAACGTCCGGGCCGTGGACGCCAGGAGCGTCCACGGCCCGGCCCCGATAGGGTGGTACAGACCAGAGTTCACGGGTCAGAGGACATGGCCACCGAGAGCGGAGAACAGTCCAGTGGGAGAGCGCAAGCCGATCGAATCCTGGCTCACCGACATGGACGGGGTCCTCATCCACGAGGGCACCCCGATCCCCGGCGCCGATGCCTTCATCAAGCGGCTGCGCGACTCCGGCAAGCCCTTCCTGGTCCTGACCAACAACTCCATCTACACGCCGCGCGATCTGCAGGCCCGCCTCAGCCGCATGGGCCTCGACGTGCCCGTCGAGAACATCTGGACCTCGGCGCTGGCCACCGCCAAGTTCCTCGACGACCAGCGCCCGGGCGGCACCGCGTACGTCATCGGCGAGGCGGGCCTGACCACCGCCCTGCACGACATCGGCTACATCCTCACCGACCACGACCCCGACTACGTGGTCCTGGGCGAGACCCGTACGTACAGCTTCGAGGCGATGACGAAGGCGGTGCGCCTGATCAACGCGGGTGCCCGCTTCATCTGCACCAACCCCGACGAGACCGGCCCCTCCACCGAGGGCCCGCTGCCCGCCACGGGCGCCGTCGCCGCGCTGATCACCAAGGCCACCGGCAAGCAGCCGTACTTCGCCGGCAAGCCCAACCCGCTGATGATGCGCACCGGCCTGAACGCCATCGGCGCCCACTCCGAGACCAGCGCCATGATCGGCGACCGGATGGACACCGACGTCCTGGCCGGTCTGGAGGCGGGCATGCAGACGTTCCTCGTGCTGACGGGCCTGACGACGGTCGAGGACACCGAGAAGTTCCCGTACCGCCCGACCAGGACGGTGAACTCCATCGCCGACCTGGTCGACCTTGTCTGATCCGATCGGGTCAAGCGCGCGCCGCTCCGGATGCGGAGCGGCACGCCGCGCGTGAACCTCCTTGATGAGGAGGTTCACCATGCGCAGTGCTCTGATCGCTGTCCGTGCCGGCGGTGCGGCCGTCGCCTTGGCGGCGCTTACCGCAGTGTCCGCGCCGCCCACCGCCCTGGCGGCCGAGGAGGTCCGCGGCGGCATCTCGGTCGATCCGCACCAGGGCGAGCCGGGGGCGCAGGTCAAGCTGCGCCTGCGCGGCTGCGACGGCAGCTGGGCGACCGCCAAGTCCGCCGTCTTCGTGGCGGATGTCAACCTGTCCTCCGGTCGCGACGGTGACCGGGCGCTGGGCGGCGACGCGATGATCAGCTCGCGGGCCGAGCCCGGCTGGCATGACGTCCGGGTGTCGTGCGGCGGCGAGGAAGTGCGCGGCTCCGTCGAGGTGGTCCGCCACCGCGAGGACGGCGACCGGGACAAGGAGCGCGAGAAGGAGCAGGAGAAGGGCCGGGACAAGGAGCGCGACAAGGAGCGCGACCAGGGCCGCGACCAGGGCCGTGATCAGAGCCGTGATCAGAGCCGTGACCAGGGCCAGGGGCATGACCAGGACGAGGGCCGTGGCGAGCACCCGGACGCCCACCGCACGCCGAGCAAGCCCGTCCACGCGGGCGGCGGAGGCATGGCCGCCGAGCTGGCCGAGGCGGCCCGGCTCGCCCAGACGCAGAGCGGGGCGCAGGCCGGGACGGGGGCGGGGGCCGCGGCGCAGGACCAGGCCGCCGCGGCGAAGAAGAGCCACGGCGGTGACGGCCCGGGCCTGCCGCACACGGTGATCGGCGCCGTCCTCGCCGCCGCGGCCACCCTGGCGGTCGCCGGCCGGGCCCTCGCCCTGCGCCGGCGCCGCAGCGGCGAGTGAGGCCCGGCCGGTGTCGGGCCCGGGGGAGCCGCGGTCTTCCGGCGGCGGACGGCTGCTGACCTTCGCCGCCTGGTCGGTGCTGGTCTTCGGGTTGTGGCTGTGGGGCCGCGAGATCACCGGGGTGCCGGACCTGCATGCGGCCGGGCAGGCGGGCGGGTCCGCGCTGTCCGTGCCGGTCCCGGGCCTGCCGGCCGCGCACCCCCCGCTGCAGCCGTCCGAGCCGGTACGGATCGACGTGCCCTCGCTCGGCATCCAGGCCGCGGTGATGCCGCGCGGCCTGGACCCGCAGGGTGCGCTCGATCCGCCCCCGTACGACCGGCCCGGCCTCGTCGGCTGGTGGAGCGGCGGCGCCAAGCCGGGCGAGGAGGGGGTCGCGCTGCTGGTCGGGCACGTGGACACCGCGTCCAAGCCGGCGGTGTTCTACGGCCTGAGCAGCGCGAAGCCGGGCGGCAAGGTGCGGGTGGTCCGGGCGGACGGGCGGGTCGCCGAGTTCACGATCGACGACGTACGGGTCCACGAGCGCGCCGGCTTCGACGCGGACAAGGCGTACGGCAGCCGGGTGCCGGGCCGGGCCGAGCTGCGGCTGGTGACCTGCGGGGGCACGTACGACAAGGCGGCTGGGCAGTACACGGCGAACGTGGTCGTGTCGGCGTACCTGACGGGCACGGGTGCGGGGGCGGGGGCGGGGTCAGCGGCGTGAGGGGGCGGGGACGGGCGACGCGCCGGGGCAGGACCGTATGGCGGATACGTCGGACAACGAGGAAGCCCCTCGCAGTTCTCACTGCGAGGGGCTTCCTCTTGCCGGTGCGCCGCCAGGGACTCGAACCCCGGACCCGCTGATTAAGAGTCAGCTGCTCTAACCAACTGAGCTAGCGGCGCCTGCTGACAGAGAAAACTCTACCCCACTTCCGGAGGTGCTCGTGACCGGCCGCGCCCACCTTGTCCGATTAACCCATGTTTGGGGCGTTTATCGTGCACGATATGTCTGGGTCCAGCCGAATCTGACGCCCCGACAGATCCTGGGCTGCCCGATCCGTGGACGAAGTGGACGAGCAGGGGAGTGGACGGAACCGCATGACGATGCAGCCCCCGGTGCATGTGCCGACGCCGAAGTCGATGCCGACGCCCTTTTTCGAGGAGTACGAGCCCGCGGGCGACTGTGCCTGCCCGGGCTGCGTGCAGCGGCGGCGGTCTCTCGCCCGTGCGCGGGCCATACCGCTCCGGGACGGCGGCCACCCGGCCGCGCGCGGTGCCCGGCGGGCGCTGGTACTGGCCACCGCGGCCGGTGTGGTCCTCGGCGGCGGCTCGGCCGCCCTCGCGGCGAACGCCCCCGTGGGCGCGGGTCAGGGGCAGGGGCGCGGTCAGGGTCGCGGCCCGGCGGTGGACCCGGGGCCGGCGGTGGAGCCTGGTCCGGCGACGGGCCGCGGTCCGGCGGCAGGTCGCGGTCCGGCGGCAGGCCACGGCCCGGCGGCAGGCCACGGCCCGGCGGCCGGGGGCGGGCCGACGGCCGGACGCGGGTCGACGGCCGGACGCGGGTCGACGGACGGGCCCGGGCCCACGGACGGGCCCGGGGCGGACGTCGGCGACGAGCCGCCCTCCCCGCAGGGCACCCGGGCCCCGCTGCACGGGCGACCGGCCCCGGCGAAGCCGCCGGGCTCGCCGGGTTCGCCGTCGACCGTGAGGCGGCTCGACCGGACGACGATCATCAACCGGGCGAAGCTGTGGCTGGACGCGGAGGTCCCGTACAGCATGTCCTCGTACTGGACCGACGGCTACCGGCAGGACTGCTCCGGCTACGTCTCGATGGCCTGGAACCTCGGTTCGAACGAATGGACCGGCAGCCTCGACAAGTTCGCCACCAAGATCACCAAGGACGAGCTGCTGCCGGGCGACATGCTGCTGTTCCACAACCCGGAGAACGAGACGAACGGCTCGCACGTCGTCATCTTCGGCGGCTGGGTCGACGAGACCAAGACGCACTACACCGCCTACGAGCAGACCCGCCCGAGGACGCGGAAGGCGACGACGCCGTACGGGTACTGGACGAACGCGTCGAAGTACGTGCCGTACCGGTACCTCGGGGTGACGGGCGGGCTGACCGTCCCGGACCCGGGCACGGGAACCGGGACCGGGACCGGGACCGACCCGAAGCCGGTGGTCCCGCCGACCACCGCCTTCCCCGGGGCCGACAAGTTCGGGCCGGGCGCGGACAACGCGTACGTCGCCGAGCTCGGCAGGATGCTGATCGACCGGGGCGGGCGGCGGTTCTACCCCAACGGTGCGAGCACCAAGTGGAGCGACGCCGACCTGCTGGCGACCCAGGCGTTCCAGACCGCCCAGGGCTGGACGGGCGGGGACGCCGACGGCATCCCCGGCCCGCACACCTGGCAGCTGCTGGTCGAGCGCACGGGCAAGGACATCCGCCCGACGGTGGACCCGGCCGCGGGCCCGAAGGGCACCCCGGCGCCCCCGGCCCGCCCGGGCTCGAAGGCCACCCCGGGCCCCACGGGCCCGTCCGCCACCCCGAGCCGCGCGGCCCACTCCCGCCCGCCCGGCACCCCGGCCCACCTGCGCCCCTCCGGCAGCCCGGGTCACCCGCGGCCCTCCGGCGCCCCGACCCACCCCCGTCCCTCTGGCGCCCCCGGCCACCCGCGCCCCTCCGGCGCCCCGGCCCACCAGGCGCGCCAGGCCGACCCGCGCCCGTCCAGCACCGCGGGCCAGGCGGGCCAGGCGGGCCACCCGGCGGCATCTCCCGACCACCCGGCCGCTACGGGGCACCCGGCCCAACCGACGGCAACTCCGGCCCCCTCGGGCCCGGCGGGTCAACCGGGCCACCCTGCGGCACCGGCCCACCTGGGCCCGATGGGCCAGGAGGGCCGCCTGGCGGCAGCCCCGGCGTACCCGGGGGCGTGGGCGTTCCGCCCGGGCTCCACCGACCCGTCCATCACCGCCCTCCGCCGCCGCCTGGTGGAGAAGGGCTTCGGCAAGCACTACACCACCGGTCCGGGACCCAGCTGGGGCGAGGCCGACCGCCGCAACGTCGAGGCGTTCCAGCGCGCCCAGGGCTGGCGCGGTGCCGCGGCGAACGGCTACCCGGGCCCGGAGACCTGGCGGCGGCTGTTCGCATGACGGAGGCAACGATGTACCCCACGCACACCACCTCGACGACGGGCACCCTGCACTTCCCGCCGACGCCGCCGGCCCCTCCGACGGCCCGCACCACGGGCCATCTGCACCCGGCTCCTCAGCGCACCGCCCCGGCCGTGTGCAGCCCCGAGTCCGCGGCGCCCTGCCCGTCCTCCGCCCCCGTCGCGACGCCGGCGGACCCGGCCGCGGCCCGTCCCGCCGTGGCCGCAGCCGGTCGGCCGGCCCTGTCGCAGCCGCCGGCACCGACCCCGCCCGGGCCCCGGACGGAGAATCCTGCGGCGGCTTCGGCTTCCGCCGCCGCACCCAGCGTGGTGGCCCCGACGGCCGGGACGGCCGCGCCGGGTGCCACCCAGAGTCGGCCGCAGGCCGGGCGTGCGGCGGCGCCCCCGGCCTGCGGCTCCCCCGCAGCGGCTGCCGCGCCGACGGGCCCGCCACCGGTGCAGCCGGCGGAACGGGCCGGGCAGACTGCCCCGCTCCGGCCGACGGCCGAGCCGGTCGGCTCCCAGGCCGCGGCCTCGGCGTACGGGGTCACGCCGAAGGCGTCGGAAGGAGCGGCGCCTTCGGCGGCCCCGGTGGCCGCCCTGGTCGACGGGGGCGGCAGGGACGGCCACACCGCCCCGGCTGCGCGCGAGGTCCCGAACCCGGTGGCCGCCCCGAGGGCATGGCCGGCCGGACAGGGCACGGCACAGACCGCCGGCACAACGGTGGCCCCGGCCCTCGGCTCCGCCGGAACGGCGCTACCCCCGGCCGATCGGGAGGCCGGCACCCCGCCGCCGACAGCAGCGGATGCCGCCGGGCTCGCGCCCCGCGCCGATGAGCGGCATGTCGCCGCCCGAGCGGCAGAGGTGCCGCAGCTGCGTGTCGTCCGGGACACCGCGGCTGCTCCCGCCGAGTCGGTCCGGCCGCAGGCCGCGGCCCCGGCGTACGGCTCCGCCGGAACGGGTGCCGCGCCTGCGGCGCCGGCCGGCCGGGACGCCAACGGTGCGGCGGCGGCACGCACGGCAGAGCCCGTCGCCCGACACGCCGCTGTCGACGAGGCCGGGCAGACGGCCTCGGCCCAGCGGGACGCCGTCGCCACGGTGGAGGGCGCGGGAACTGTTGAGCGCCAGGGGCTCGCCCCGGTGGCGCCGGTGGCGGAACCCGGGCTCGTACGGGACGCGGCGCGGCCTGCCGCGTGGGCCGAGCCGGTCCGGCCGCAGGCCGCGGCCCCGGCCTGCGGCTCCGCCGGAGCGGGTGCTGCGCCTGCGAGCCCGCTCGGCCGGGAGGCAACCGCTTCGGCGGCGGTACGGCCGGCAGAGCCCGTCACCCAGCACGCCGCGGTCCACGAGGCCGGGCAGATGACCTCGGCCGGGCGGGACGCCGTCGGCGCGGTGGCGGAGCCGGGTCCCACCCGGGACACGGTGTGCCCTGCCGCGTCGGCAGGTCCGGTCCGGCCGCAGGCCGCGGCCCCGGCGTGCGGCTCCGCCGGAACGGGCGCTGCGCAGGCGGAGCCCTCTCCGGTGCGGGTGGCGGATCCGGGCGGACGTGCCGCACCGGCCCCGCGGGCGGCCGAGCCGGTTGCCGACCCGGTCCGGCCGCAGCGCCACGGCCCGGTGTTCGCTTCGGCGGCCGACGCGGCCGAGCGCATCGCGGCCGGAGGCCGTCGGGATGCCGGTCAGGTGCCGGTTGCGGAGCCGCCGTCCTCGGGCTCTGCCGACCCGGGGCATTCGGAGGCCGTGAGCCCGACCGCCGACCCGGGCCCCGCGGTCACCGCGGACGAGCCCGGCCCGGCGTCCGCTGCGGCGGCAGGTTCCGCCGTGGCTTCGGGGGCTGCGTCGGCCGGTACTTGTGCCCCGGCCTCCGGTTCCGTGGCACCGGCTCCGGCTCCGGCTCGGGTCGTCCCGGTAGCCGCGGCGGAGCCCGGGACGGCGTCGGTCGTCGACCTCCCGGCCGGGGCGGCTGCTGCGCCGCAGGGGGCGGGCACCGCTCCTGCCCCGGTGCGCGGGGGCGTTGGTCCGGCCGCGGCCGGGCCGGGTGCCGCGGGCGACGTTGCCTGCCCGGGCTCCGGCGCCGACGACGCGTCGGCCGAGGACACCCTTGACCCGGCCGCGGGGTCGGCGCAGGACACCCCTGACCCCGCCGAGGGGTCGGCGGGCGAGACCGCCGCCCCCGGCTCGGCTTCGCGAGGGGCGCGCGGTTGGGTGGTCGGGGTTCCCGTGCGGGTGGCCGTGGTGGCGGGCGAGATTGCCCTGCCGCCCGGGCGCCCCGCCGGGGAGGCCGCCCCCCTGTCCCCGGCCCGGCTCCGCGGCGCGGCCGGTCAGGATCCCGACCCGGCGTCCCCGGGCCTGGACATCCCGCACCCCGCGGACGACGAGGCGGCGCGCCGCCGCGGCATCGTCGCCGAGGCCGTGACCCGCGGCATGCCCCAGGACCCCGCGGACGACACGCCGGACCCGCCGCGCACCGGACCCGCCCGCGGTGTCTCGGTCACCGAGGTCCCGGTGCACCTGCCGTTCCTCGGCGAGCCCCGCCCCGCCCCGGACACCCCCAAGCCGGCGGACGCGGGCCCGAAGCGTACGGCCCCGGCCCCCGCCGCCCGCCCGACGCTGCGCCCCGCCCCCGGCCGCAGGGTCCCGCGCGGGGACGACCGGCTGCACGAGCACCACGGCCCGGTCCTGCCCGGCTGGGTCGGCGTCGGAGTCGGCGCGCTCGCCCTGGCCGGCTGCCTGGCCGTACTGTGGCGGGCCGGGGTCGTCCCCGCCGCGGTCGTGGCCGCGTTCGGCGCGACGCCCCGCGCCTACCACGGGCTGCGCGCCACCCACTGGCCCCCGCTCGCCTTCCTCGGCATCGTGGCGCTCCTCGCCCTCGGCGGCCTGGGCCGCGGCAAGGCCGGCCACGCCTGGGTGCTCACCCTGTTCGGCCGCTACCGCGGCACGGTCCGCCGTACCGGCCTCACCTGGGTCAGCCCCCTCCTCCTGCGCCGCCGTGTCGACGTACGCCTGCGGCACTGGCGCAGCGACCCCATGCCCGCCGTGGACGCCGGCGGCCTCGCCCTCCAGGTCGTCGTCCAGGTCGTCTGGCAGGTCAAGGACACCGCCCGGGCCACGCTGGCCGTGGCGGACCACACCGAGTACCTCGCCGAGCAGGTCGAGTCGGCGATGGCCCGGGTGCTGTCGCAGCTGCCTGCCGACGCCTTCCACGAGGACGCCCCGACGCTGCGCGACGCCGAGGCGGTCGGCGACGCGCTGACCCGGATGCTGGCCTGGGAGACCGAGGCGGTGGGCATCGAGGTGTACTCCGCCCAGCCGACCCGCATCGAGTACGCACCCGAGGTCGCCGAGGCCATGCGGCGCCGGCGCGTCGCGGCGATCGACGCCAAGCACCGCGACACGGTGCTGACTTCGGTCGTGGACGCCGTCGACGACACCGTCCACCGCCTGACCTCGCGCGGCCTGGTCGAGCTCGACGACTACGAGCGCAAGGCGCTGGTCAAGGACCTCACGGTCGCCTTCTACACCGGCCGCCCGGAGTAGGGCCCCGGACGAGAGGGAGAGCCGAGCGCAGAGCGCAGAGAGCAGCAGCCGGCCTCAGGCCCCGCCGCACCGGCGACCGCGTCCCCGCGGTCCCGGCGGCGGGGCCCCTGCATGCCGGGTGTGGACACGTACGCGGCCGCGGGCACGCATGCCGACGTGGACCGGACCCATCTCCCCGCATTGGTCTGGACATGGCCAACTCCGGTCAATAATCTGGGACTTGGTCTAGACCTGAAAGTCGCCTCGATACGGCTGCAGGGCGCACCCACCGCCCGCAGTCATCCCCACGCGTGCGCACGCTCTCGCCGTACTCCCCCCACGCACAAGGAGCATCAGCATCATGCGTCCCTTCCGCATGCCTTTCCGCATGCCCATCCGCATGCCCAGACGAGCCGGTGCCGCCCTGGTCGGGCTCGGCTGTCTCGCCGGACTGGCGTTCGCCGCCGCCCCCACCGCCAGCAGCCACGGCTACACCGACACCCCCGTCAGCCGCCAGAAGCTCTGCGCCAACAGGACGGTCGCCGACTGCGGCCCGATCCAGTGGGAACCGCAGAGCGTCGAGGGCCTCAAGGGCTTCCCGGCCGCCGGCCCGGCCGACGGCCGGATATGCTCCGGCGGCCACAGCGAGTTCGCCCAGCTCGACGACCCGCGCGGCGGGGCCTGGCCCACGACCAAGGTGAGCAGCGGACAGGGCTACGGCTTCCGCTGGCAGTTCACCGCCAACCACTCCACCACCGACTTCAAGTACTACGTCACCAAGAACGGCTGGGATCCCACCAAGCCCCTCACCCGCGCCGCCCTCGAATCGCAGCCCTTCTTGACGGTCGCCTACAACGGCGCCCGGCCGGCCATGACCACCGTCCACCAGGGCGCCATGCCGAGCGGCAAGACCGGCCGGCACGTGATCCTGGCCGTTTGGACGATCAACGACACCCAGAACGCCTTCTACGCCTGCTCCGACGTGGAGTTCTGACTGCCCTGACGGTCCGGCCCATTCAGTTCTGACGGTACGTCAGTTACCCTCCGGCGGCATGCGGACGACGACGACACCCGTACCCGGAACCGTGGCGGAGCTCATCGCCCGCCAGTGGGGCGACCACCGGCCCGGCCTGAAGCACGGCGCCGGCATCGCCGCCGGCGCGGCCACCGCCCCCGTCGTCCTGAGCCGTCACCGCACCGCCCAGGAGAGCGCCGCGCGCGCCGCGCTGCTCGTGGACCTCCTGCCGCCGGGGGCCGAACCGCACATCGGGGTGCTGCTCGACAACACCCCGGAGTTCCCGTTCTGGCTCGGCGCGGCGGCCCTCGCCGGGGCCGCCGTCGCCGGGATCAACCCCACTCGGCGCGGCCCCGAGCTGGCCCGGGACATCCTGCACACCGACTGCCGGATCCTGGTCACGGAGCCGGCCCACCTGCCGCTCCTGCGCGGCCTCGACCTGCCCGGCGTCCGGATCCTGGTGACCGGCACCGACGCGTACGCCGACCTCCTCGCCCCGTACGCAGCCGCCGAGCCCGGGGAGGCCGTGGCCGCGCGCCCGGGTCCCGGCCCCGGCTCCCGCTTCCTCCTCTACTTCACCTCCGGCTCCACCGGCGCCCCCAAGGCCGCCGTCTGCACCCAGGGGCGGCTGGCCGCCGCGGGCGCCTCGTTGGCCCGCGGCTTCGGCGTAACCCCGGACGACGTCCACTACGTCTGCATGCCGCTCTTCCACGGCAACGCCGTGATCGCCGACTGGCTGCCCGCCCTCGTCGGCGACGCCCCGGTGGCCCTGCGCCGCCGGTTCTCCGCCTCCGCCTTCCTGGACGACGTCCGCGCCTACGGGGCGACCTACTTCACGTACGTCGGCCGGGCCGTGCAGTACCTGCTGGCCACCGGCCCCCGTCCCGACGACCGCGAGCACACCCTGCGCCTCGGCTTCGGCACCGAGGCCGGGGCGGTGGACGCGGCGCGCTTCGCCGAGCGCTTCGGGGTCCGGCTGGTGGAGGGGTACGGGGCCACCGAGGGCGGCGCCTCCGTGCAGCGGAGCCCGGACACCCCGCCCGGCGCCCTCGGCCGGGCGGCTCCCGGCGACGACCTGGCCGTGGTCGACCCGGAGACCGGCGCCGAATGCCCGCCCGCCGCGTTCGACGACCGCGGGCGTCTGTGCAACGGCTCCGCCGCGATCGGCGAGCTCGTCAACCGCGGCCGCAGCCTCTTCGAGGGCTACTGGCGCAACCCCGGCGCCGAGGCGGCCCGCACCCGGGGCGGCTGGTACTGGACCGGCGACCTCTTCTACCGCGACGCAGAGGGGTTCTTGTACTTCGCGGGCCGTACGGACGACCGGCTGCGGGTCGACAGCGAGAACCTGGCCGCGGCGGTGATCGAGAACATTCTGGCCCGATGGGACCCGGCGGCTGCGGTCGCCGTGTACGCAGTGCCGGACGAGGCCGCCGGCGACCAGGTCATGGCGGCGATCGCCCTGCGCGAGGGGGAGGAGTTCCGCCCGGAGGCGTTCGCCGCGTTCCTGGCCGCCCAGCCGGACCTGGGCACGAAGATGGCCCCCCGCTACGTCCGGATCGTCCGGGCCATGCCGACCACCGCGACGAACAAGATCCACCGTGTGGCCCTGCGCCGCGCGGCCTTCCTGCCCCAGCCCCCGTCGGAGGGCGCCCCCGGCCCGGACCCCGTCTGGTGGCGGCCCCCGGGCGCACCAGGCGCACCAGGCGCACCGGGCGCGGCGGGCGCCCCGGGCCGGCCGGGCACGGCGGCCGGCGCCGCGGACGCGCCGACCGCCGGCGGCTACCGCCCGCTGGACCCGGATTCCCTGGCCGCGCTGCTCGCCGCGTACGCCGCGCACGGGCGCGCGGAGCTGCTGGAGGGCTGAGCCGGGGATCTGGTTTGGAGCACCCCTCGGGACCAGGTAGTATTTTCTCTGTCAGCAGGCGCCGCTAGCTCAGTTGGTTAGAGCAGCTGACTCTTAATCAGCGGGTCCGGGGTTCGAGTCCCTGGCGGCGCACCTGTCCTTCGGGCGGTTTCCGGTTCACCGGAAACCGCCCGAAGTGTTTTCTCCCGCGCTTTTTTTCGTTTTCTGCCGGGCGTTTCCTCCCGCCCGACTCCGGGCAGTGTCTGCGGTGCCGGAGCCCACGCCTTCCGGCCCGGGTCCGCCGGGGCGCGGCTTCCCCCGTGAGCCGCGTCACAGAGCGAGGGAGAGCAGCAGCGGCGCCGCCTTCCGGTTCAGGGTGTCCGCGGCGGCCCGCAGCCGGTGCGCGTGCTCGACGGGCATCGACAGCGCGAGGCAGCCCACCGAGGCCCCGGCGGTGATCGGCACCGCGGCGCAGACCGTGCCGACCGCGTACTCCTGGAGGTCCAGCACCGGGACGGTGGCCGGCTGGCTGTCGAGCTTGGAGAACAGGATCCGCTCGTTCACGATCGTCTTCGACGTCAGCCGGGCGATCTTGTGCCGGGACAGGTGGTCGCGGCGCCCGTTCTGGTCGAGCTGGGTGAGCAGGCACTTGCCGACGGCGCTGGCGTGCGCGGCGGAGCGGAAGTCGACCCACTCGTGCACCTTTGGGGTGCGCGGGCTGTCCGCGAACTGCGTGATCTTCACCTCGCCGTCCACGTACCGGCTGATGTAGACCGCCGCGCCCACCGAGTCCCGCAGCCGGTCCAGGGTGTCCTGGAGCTTGTGCTGCAGGGCCTGCTGTTTGTCTATGCCCGAGCCGAGCAGGACGAGTGAGTCCCCTATGGCGTAGGCGCCGTCGGAGACCTGGAGCACGTACCCCTCGCGCCGCAGCATGAGGAGCATGGGGGCGAGATGGACCGCGGGCAGGCCGGTCTCACGCGCGATCTGTACGTCGGTCACGCCGCCGGTGTGGCGGGCGACCGTTTCGAGTACGCGCAGGGCGTACTGCACCGAGTGGAACGGCGCGGTCGGCTCGGGCTTCAGCGCCACGGTTTCCCCCTAGCAGGTTGTTACCGCTTGCCCTACCACGATAGCCATCAAGAGGCCCACGTGGAGCGCCTGTTGATGAGATTGATGGCTCAATCATGTCCCCCTGCCAGGGCCTAATCCATTGGCATATGCCAATGTCATGAGCGCGCTCCCGAATCGGCGGGAATGCCCGCCGGAAGCCCATGGTTCGAGTTCTTCGTACGGATGTGGATGCGAGACGGGAGCGACGATGAGTGACACCGGAGCAGTCGGCGGAGCCGGAGCCGGAGCCGGCGCCGGAGGCGCAGCCGGAACCGGAACCGGAACGATCCGGGGCGCCGCCCGCGGCCGGGCGCCGGTGCCGCTCTCGGTGCTGGACCTCGTCACGGTCGGCGCCGGCAGCACCGCGACCGAGGCCCTGCGCACCTCCGTGGCGATCTCGCAGCTCGCCGAGGCCCGCGGCTACCACCGCCACTGGGTCGCCGAGCACCACTCCATGCCCGGTGTGGCCAGCTCCTCCCCGGCCGTGATCCTGGCCCACCTCGCCGCCCACACCTCCCGCATCCGGCTCGGCTCGGGCGGGGTCATGCTGCCCAACCACGCGCCGCTCGCCGTGGCCGAGCAGTTCGGCACCCTCGAGGCGCTCGCCCCGGGCCGCATCGACCTCGGCCTCGGCCGCGCCCCGGGCACCGACGGCCGCGCCGCCGCCGCGCTGCGCGGGCCGGGCCGGCTCGACGAGGCGGCCGACGAGTTCCCCCGCCGCCTCGCGGAGCTGGTCCGCTTCCTCGACGACGACTTCCCCGACGCCCACCCCTACGCCCGCGTGCACGCCGTGCCCGGCCCGGTGCAGGGGCCGACGGGGCGCCCGCCGCTGTGGCTGCTCGGCTCCTCCGGGTTCAGCGCCCGCCTCGCCGGCGAACTCGGCCTGCCGTTCGCGTACGCCCACCACTTCTCGGCGGCCGGCACCCTGCCCGCGCTCGACCTCTACCGCCAGAGCTTCCGCCCCTCGGCCGTGCTGGACGCCCCGTACGCCCTGATCGGGGTCTCGACGCTGGCCGCCGACACCGACGGGGACGCCCGCGCCCAGGTGCTGACGGGGGCGCTGTCGATGCTGCGGCTGCGCAGCGGGCGGCCCGGGCTGATCCCGAGCCCCGAGGAGGCCGCCGCGTACGACTACACCCCGCTGGAACGGGAGTTCGTCGACAGCTGGCTCGCCAACGTCGTGCACGGCACGCCCGACGAGGTCGCCGCCGGGCTCGACGCCCTCGCGAAGCGCACGGGGGCCGACGAGCTGATGCTGACCTCCAGCGCGCACAGCGGCGCGGCCCGGCTGCGTTCGTACGAGCTCGTCGCAGATGCGTACGGGATGGTGGCCGAAGGGACGCGAGCTGACTGACCCCGCACGAACGGGGTTCGGCTGGTTCGTTGCCGAAACCTTGCGGCAGTGTGTCCTAAGGCACCCTTAAACCGCTCGTCACCCGGGGTGGCGGGCGGTTTTTCATGCCCTCGCACGCCTCTGACGAGGGCATTTGTGCGTCAAGTGGTCTAGTCCTTCTTTGGTCCAAACCATTGACGGGGTCCGCCGGTGATCGCTTCACTTCTCCCACCCGAACCTCTTGCCTTCCCCTCCCACTTCCCGGAGGCAGTTCATGCACATCCGCAACCCCCTCATCGCGGCCGCCGCCACGGCCGCGCTGGCAGCCGGAGCGCTGGCCGGCTTCGCGGGTCTCGGCACCGCCCAGGCCGCCGGCGCCGCCGCCGGTGCCGCGGCCGGCGGCAGCGGCAACGTCCGCATCGCGTACTACGACCAGTGGAGCGTGTACGGGAACGCCTTCTACCCCAAGCACCTCGACACCCGCGGCATAGCGGGCAAGCTCGACGTCATCAACTACTCGTTCGGCAACATCCACCCCACCGATCTGACCTGTTTCGAGGCGAACAAGGCGGCGGGCGACGACAACAACCCCAACGCCGGTGACGGCGCGGGCGACTCCTACGCCGACTACCAGAAGTCCTTCGGCGCCGCGGACAGCGTCAGCGGCGCCGCCGACAAGTGGGACCAGCCGATCGTCGGCGTCTTCAACCAGTTCAAGCAGCTCAAGGCCAAGTACCCCCACCTGAAGATCAATATCTCGATCGGCGGGTGGACGTACTCCAAGTACTTCAGCGACGCGGCCAAGACCGACGCGAGCCGCAAGAAGCTGGTCGCCTCCTGCATCGACCAGTACATCAAGGGCAACCTGCCCAAGGCCGACGGCTTCGGCGGCCCCGGCAGCGCGGCCGGCGTCTTCGACGGCATCGACATCGACTGGGAGTACCCGGGTTCGCCCGGCGGCCACCTCGGCAACCACCACGCCCCCGAGGACAAGCAGAACTTCACCCTGCTGCTGGCCGAGTTCCGCAAGCAACTCGACGCGTACGGCGCTGCCAACGGCGGCAGGAAGTACCTGCTGACCGCGGCCCTCCCGGCCGGCCAGGACAAGATCAAGTACATCGAGACGGACAAGATCGGCGCGTACCTCGACTACGCGAACATCATGACGTACGACATGCACGGCGCCTGGGACGGCGACGGGCCGACCTACCACCAGTCGCCGCTGCTGGACTCGCCGGCCGACCCGACGGACCCGATCGCTCCGGGCACCCAGAAGTACGGCATCAAGAACGCCATCGACTCCTGGCTCGACGGCAACCCGGCCTACGGCATCGCCGGCGGCTTCCCGGCGGCCAAGCTGACCCTGGGCTACGAGTTCTACTACCGCGGCTGGAAGGGCGTCCCCGCCGGGACGACCCACGGCCTCGCGCAGAGCGCGACCGGCCCCTCCGGCGCCCGCCCCACCTCCCAGCAGGCCGGCATCGCCAACTACAAGGAGCTCGGCGGGATCGTCGACAACCCGGCGACGACCTTCTGGGACGACCAGGCCAAGGCCTCGTACTTCTACAAGGACGGCGAGTTCTTCACCGGCCTGAACCAGAAGTCCGTCCAGGCCCGCGTCGACTACGGCAAGAGCCGCGGCCTGGCGGGGGCGATGATGTACTCCCTGCTCGGCCTGGACGACAACACCACCCTGCTGAACCAGATCTCGGACGCCCTCGGCGGCTCCACGCAGCCCCCGACCACCCCGCCGACCACTCCGCCCACGACCCCGCCGACCACTCCGCCCACGACCCCGCCGACCACGCCGCCCCCCTCGGGCTGCACGGCCCCGGCCTACGTCGCGGGAACCGTCTACACCGGCGGCAGCGAGGTCTCCCACAAGGGCCGTACGTGGAAGGCCCAGTGGTGGACGCAGAACGAGGAGCCGGGCACCACGGGCGAATGGGGCGTCTGGAAGGACCTCGGCGCCTGCTGATCCCCCCACCCCGCGCCGAGCGGCACCCCGCCCCGCACCCCCGCATCCCGGGTGCGGGGCGGCGGTGCGCCGCGGGACGGGCGCGAGGGTCAGCCGGAGTCGCGGGCGCCGGGGCGGGTGCCGATCATCTCGGCGATCCGGTCCGGGGCGACGGCCCGGGAGTACAGCCAGCCCTGCCCGGTGTCGCAGCCGACGCGCCGCAGCCGGGCCGCCTGCCCGGCCGTCTCCACGCACTCCGCGGTGACCGTCAGCCCCAGCCGGTGCGCGAGCTGGACGAGGGCCTCGACGATGGTCTCGTCAGCCGGGTTCGGGTGGCTGCCCTCGTCGTAGCGGAAGCCCCGGACGAAGGAGCCGTCCAGCTTCAGCACGCTCACCGGGAGCCGGCTCAGATAGGCCAGGTTCGAGTAGCCGGTGCCGAAGTCGTCGATGGCGATGCGCACGCCCATGTCGCTGAGGGCCTGCAGGGCCTGCAGCGGCCGCCCCGCGGAGCCCATCACCGCGGACTCGGTGAGCTCCAGTTGCAGCAGCTGCGGCGCCAGCCCGGTCTCGGCGAGGATCTCCGCGACGTCGCCGACCAGGTCCGAGTCCCACACCTGCCGGACCGCGACGTTCACCGACACGAAGACGGGCGAGTCGCTGGGGTGTTCGATCTGCCAGCGCCGGGCCTGCCGGCAGGCGGTCCGCAGCACCCAGCGGCCCAACTGGACGATGGAGCCGTCCTCTTCGGCGATCCCGATGAACCGATTCGGCGTCAGACTGCCGAACTGGGGGTGGCTCCAGCGCACCAGCGCCTCCACCCCGCGCACCGCCCCGCTCTCCAGATCCACCAGAGGCTGGTACTCCAGCTCGAACTCCCCGCGCTCCACGGCCGGGCGGAGCGTGGAACTGAGGGCCTGCCGGGTCATCCGGTGGGCGTTGCGCTCCGGGTCGAACAGGGTCCAGCGGGCCTTCCCGTCGGCCTTCGCCCAGTACAGCGTCGTGTCGGCGGCCTGCATCAGCCCGGTCGCCGACGTGCCGTCCGTGGCCCGCTCCACCACGCCGATCGACGCGGAAACCGACAGCCGCTGCCCGGCCAGGTCGAACGGCTCCTGTACGGCGGCCAGGACGCTGCGGGCGAGGTCCGCGAGCTGCTCGGTGCCGGTGGAGTCCTCCACGAGCAGGGCGAACTCGTCGCCGCCGAGCCGCGCCACCAGGTGGCCGCCGGTGCGCCCGTACCCGGACTGGTCGGCGCACTGCGTCAGCCGGGCCGCGACCGCGGTCAGCAGCCGGTCGCCGACGCGGTGGCCGAGGGTGTCGTTGACGGCCTTGAAGCCGTCCAGGTCCAGGTAGCACAGGCCGATCCGCCCGGTGCCGCCGTGCTCGTACGAGGAGGCCTCCAGGGCGGCCGAGAGCCGTTCGAAGAACAGGGCGCGGTTGGGCAGCCGGGTGACCGGGTCGTGCATCTGCAGGTGCCGCAGCCGGGCCTGGAGGTCGCGGCGGTCGCTGATGTCGGCGACGGACAGCAGCACGTCCCGGGTCCCGGGCACCGGCCCGAGGGTGACCTCGGTCCACAGCGAGTGCCCGTCGGGGTGCTTGAGACGGCGGGTGCAGCGCAGCCGGGCCTGCCGGCCGCGCAGCACCTCCTGGTAGGCCTGCCAGGTACGGGCCTCCGCGCCGAGGTCGACGAGGTCGGCGGCGCACTGCTCGACGAGGGTGTGCGGCTCGGTGCCGAGGAGGGTGGCGAGGGCGGCGTTGGCGGCGACGACGTAGCCGCCGCGGTCGACGACGGCCATGGCGAGGTGGGCGGCGTTGAAGGCGGCCCGGTAGTCGCGCAGTTCGGACTCGGTGCGGGCGGGTGAGGGCGGGATGACAGGCACTGCTTGGTGACGCTCCGTAATGGCCGATCGGATGCTGTCGGCCGCCGAACCGGTTTCGTCAGAGGTTCCGCTCACCGTTGGCTCCCGCAGTGCTCGTGTGTGTCCGTGCAGGAAAGTGTGCCGATCATAGAGGGAGCCGGACGGCCCTATCCAGCGGCGTCGCCGTGTGGGGGGCGGCACTTCGGTGTGCTGACGGCCGCTCGGCGGCCGGTCGGGCGACCGATTCCGCACGGCTGTGAGCGTCTGTGCACGGCTGCTGATCTCCCGTGATCGGTCGTGACGTTCCGTAGGCAAGAGGGTGAACCGCCGGGGTCACCGGCTTGCCGTACCCCTCACTCGGGTGGGGCACCGGAACAGGGCGTCAGTACGACAATCCGGTCAGGGTGGGACGAGATGGTACTAACCCACCACCGGAGGTCGATGTGCCGCGACAGCAGACACCCGGGGGAGTGGACCGCTTCCACCTGCGCAGCACGGCGGCCGCGCTCACCTCCCTGATGGCGCTCGCCGCCACGTCGCTCGTCGCGGGACCCGCGTCCGCCGACACGGGGGCCGGGCCCTGCGCCCTGAGCCGCACCTCGGCGCACCACTCCCTGGGCCTGGACACCTGGAACCGCGCCTACCCCAGACCCCGCCGGACCCTGAACGCGGTCATGGTCTTCCTCTCCTTCCCCGACCACCGCCCGGGCCTGGCGACCGGAAAGCTGGCCGGCGACTACTTCCCCGCCACCAGCGACTTCTTCGAGCGGGCCTCGTACGGCAGGTTCCACCTGGTCCCGCACCCGCAGCCGCACTGGATCACGATGCCGAAGCCGTCCACCGCGTACGGGATACAGCGGGACTGGCCCGCCGGGGACCGGGCCGCGTACCTGCGCGACGCGGTCACCGCCGCCGACCGGGAGGTGGACTTCGCGCAGTACGACGTCGTGTACTTCGTCGCCGACCCCGACGCGCCCGGGGTGGACTCGGACGCCACCAAGGTCGTCAACTTCGACCGGCCGATCCAGGCCGACGGGGCGGAGCTGCGGCGGATCGTCACCGTCTTCGAGCGCCACCCGCCGGACCGCAACGTCCTGGCGCACGAGACCGGGCACGTCTTCGACCTGCCCGACCTCTACCACCGGCCGACGGACGGCAAGGGTGACTGGGACACGTACGTGGGCGACTGGGACGTCATGGGCAGCCAGTTCGGGATGGCCCCGGACCTGTTCGGCTGGAACAAGTGGAAGCTGGGCTGGCTGGACGCGGGCCAGGTGGACTGCGTCCAGTCCGGCTCCTCCCTCCACACCCTCCAGCCGCTCGGCCGCTCCCCGGAGCCGGGCGCAACGGGCGGGACCCGGCTCGCGGTGATCCGTACGGGGCCCGGCAGCGCCATCGCCGTCGAGGCGCGCGGCTCCGCCGGCAACGACGGGGACACCTGCACCGAGGGCGTCCTGGTCTACCGGGTGCGCAACGAGCCGGCGTCGGGCGGCGGGCCGATCGAGGTGCTCGACGGGCACCCGGACTCCGAGGCCTGCTGGGACCGGTCGGTGTACCCGCCGCTGGCGGACGCGCCGCTGGAGGTGGGTGAGTCGTTCACGGTGCCGGGTGAGCGGATCAGGATCGAGGTGGCGGACCGGACCCCGTCGGGCGAGTACACGGTCAAGATCACGACCTGAGCGGGCCGGCTCCGGGAAGCGAAGCGGGCCGGCTCCGGGAAACGAAGAAGGCCTCCCACTCGCGTGGGAGGCCTTCCTCCGTCGGTGCGCCGCCAGGGACTCGAACCCCGGACCCGCTGATTAAGAGTCAGCTGCTCTAACCAACTGAGCTAGCGGCGCTTGCTGACGAGGAAGACATTAGCAGGAGGTGGCCCGGAAGGAAAAATCGATATCCGCAGCTCGGGCGGCGCGGACGTACGCCCACAGCAGCGCCTCGGGTCCGGGCAGCCACGGGGAGCGGGTGTCGGGCGCCACCAGCCAGCGCGCCGGGCCGGGCACCGCGTCCAGCGGCGGCACGGTGACGGCGTCGCCGCGGCCGTGGCAGATCGGCGCGGGCACCGGGCCGCCCCACTCCTCCCAGGCCAGCAGCGCGGGCAGCCGGTGTGCGGTGCCGGTGGCGGCGAACAGCAGCATCCGGCCCCGGTGCACGGCGACGGGCCCGCAGCCGGGCCCCTCCGCCCAGAGCAGGTCCAGCATCCGGCGGCCGAGGACGGCGGGGACGTTGACGACGTCGAAGGCGGTCCCGCACGGCAGCACCGCCGGGGCGTCGGGGCGGGCCTCCCAGGCCTCCAGGGTGTGCTGCGGCTGTGCGGACGCGGAGGCGAGCCAGGCGGCGCCCTGTGCGGTGACATGGGCGGCGGCCGTGCGGGCGGCGGCCGGGGCGGGGGCGGGGTAGGGGGAAGCCGTCAGCGTCGTCATGCGGAACGGTCTACCCCGCGTAGTGGTCCGGTTTCCAGGAGTTACGGAAAACTCGGACGTGGCGACGGCCGGTGCGGTATGTTGCGCCCGCATATGCCACCGGCCCGATGGTTCGGCCAGTGCGCCAGGTGTGCGCCGTGCGTAGGCGCCGGCGGGTGGATGTGCGCCCCGGCGTGCGCCGGGGCACGGGCGCTGGCGCTGCGCTGGTTGGGGCTATGCCGACCCCGGGCCCCCGGCCCGCTGGAGGGTCTCCCCGAACTCGATCATCTTGAGGGCGTAGTCCTCGGTCCACTCCGCCTCGGCGGCGATCACCGCCGGGTCCAAGCGGTCGAACCGGCGCGGATCGGCCAGCTGCGCGGCCGCCACCGCCTGGAACTCCATGGCCCGCTCAGCGGCCGCCCGGAAGGCGAGCGTCAGCTCGGTGGCGCGGGCCAGCAGCTCGCGCGGATCCTCCATCGACTCCAGGTCGAAGAAGTGCTCCGGGTCCGCGACGGCCTCCGACGGCTCGAAGAGCAGCGGCGCCGGCCGCAGCTTCCGCTCGGTCCGCTCGGGCTCTGCCATGCGTGTCCTCTCCTCTGCTGCTCCTGCCGCGCGTACGGACGCCCGGCGCGCGTACCGGTCTTCCCCGGCCAACCGGGCCACCCTCCATTGTCCAACGGGGCGCAAGAGGGCCCGCCGGCCCGCCCGAAGGCCCTGTCCGTCGGCCCGCCCGAAGGCTCAGGGCCGCCAGGGGACCCGGTGCTCCGCGAGATGGGCCAGGACGGAGTGGTTGGCCTCCCACCCGTCGGGGAACTTCACCGTCACCCCCAACTGGACCGGCTCCGTGGACGGGTGGTCGTCCAGCAGCTCCGCGATCCCCGCCCGGGCCACGACCACGCAGGCGTGCCGGTGCCGGGAGGCCAGCACGCACAGCCGGCCCGTCTCCAGGTGGAAGGCCGTCGCGTCCGGCCGGCCCGACAGCGGGTGCAGCACCACCGTCAGGTCGTACTCCCGGCCCTGGAGCCGGTTCGCCGTGTCCACCGTCACACCCGTGACCCCGAGCTCGGCCAGCGCCGCGCGCACCGCCGCCGCCTGGTCGCGGTGGGCGGTGCCGACCGCGATCCGCTCCGCCGTCAGCGGCACCGGCCCCGCCGCCTGCTCGTCGGAGGTCACCGCCCCGCGGTCCAGGGCCCGGCGGACCACCAGGGCCACCGCTCGCACCGCCTCCGGGTCGGTTCGCGGGGTGTGCCGGGCGGGCAGCTCCAGCAGGCCCCAGCCGGCCTCGGCGGCCTCGTCCAGCACCCGGTCCGGGCCCGACCCGTCCGAGGGGACCCCGTACGCGAGCCGGCGCTCGCCGGGGCCGGTCCCGCTGCGGAACTGGCTGTACGGGTAGAAGGCGCGGGAGACCAGCGGCGCCGCCGTCGCCGGGAGCCGCCACGACACCGGCAGCCGGTGCTGCGGCAGCTGCGGGTTGTGCGCCAGCAGCGTGGAGACCGCCGAGGCCGACGGGTCGTACGACAACCCCGCCCACTGCTCGGCGCCGACCACGCTGAACGGGTCCAGCTGCCCGGGGTCGCCGACGAACAGGGCCCGCTCGAACAGCCCGGCCACGGCCAGCAGCGCGTCCGAGCGCATCTGGTACGCCTCGTCGACGATGGCGTGCTCCCACGGCTCGGCGTCCTTCACGTACGCCCACTTCGCCGCGGTCGAGATGGTGATCGGCAGCTCGGCCAGGTCCTTCGGCTTGGCCGAGAGGGTCACCGAGGGCAGCTCGCGCAGCGCCGGGTCGTACGCGTCGGCGTCGCTGCTGTGCAGCCGGCCGACCCTCAGCTCCGGGTCCTTGTCGGCGAGCCGCAGCACCAGGTCGTCGACCTGCGCGTTCGTCTGCGCCACCACCATCAGCCGGCGCCCGGCCGCGGCCAGCTCCCGGGCGGCGCGCACCACGAGCGTGGACTTGCCGGCTCCGGGCGGGGAGTCGACGACCACGCCCCGCTCGGGCCCGTGCAGCGTGTCGCGCAGGATGGCGGCGGTCGCCTCCGCTGCGGCCGCCCCCGCGTCGAAGGGCTCGCCGGAGGCCGGGCGGATCGAGATCGAGTCGGGGGAGTGGGGGGCGTCGGGGGCGCTCCGGTTCAAAGGATGTCCTCGTCGGTCACGGCGTCGGGGAGCCAGGCGGCGGCGGTCGTGGATCCGGGCGGGCCGCCGTGCGTCCAGGGCGTCCGCTCCGGGTCGGGCAGCTTCGGGCCGCCGCGGGCGTCGTGCTCGAACAGCGTCCAGCACACCCGCTCGCCCTTCTCCGGCACCGAGCCCGGCTCCGGGTCCCGGCCGCGGCCCATCTTGTCCAGCAGCCGCAGCACGATCTGCCCGTCCGGCTCGTACCGCACGAACTGCGCGCTCTGCGGGCGCCCCTCCAGGGAGCGGTACACCTTGCCGCCGCCGCCCTCGGCGAGCTGCGGCCGGTCCTCGGTGGCCACGGTCACCAGCGGCCGCGGGCTGGGCCGCTTGGACTCCGTCCACTCCATCACCACCGCGGTGACCTCGCCCGCGAAGGCCTCGCCCGCGAGCCGCCGGCCCGCCATCACCAGCGGGTCGTCCAGGGCCTCCTGGGCGTCGAGGCGGACCTGCTCGGTCTCCCGCGTCGCCAGCTTCTGGGCCGCGGTCACCGCGTCGTCGCGGCGCGGCTGCGGCGGCTCGCCGGCCCGGACCCGGTCGCGGTGGCCGGTGTAGGACCAGCGGTCGCGGGTCCAGCGCTCCTCGGCCCGCTCGCCGGCCGGCAGGGCGCGCAGGAGCTCCAGCGACTGCCACACCGCCCGCCAGGTCGGACGCATCTGCTGCGCGACCAGCTCCCGTACGGCCTCCTCGGCGCGCTCCCGCTCGCCGGGGCGGCCGGCGGTGCGCGCCGCGTCGTAGCGGGCCATTGCGGGGGCGAGCAGCTTGTTGTCGAAGGCCGGGTCGGTGGCGGGGCCCGCGGGCGGGACCAGCAGCTGCCCGGCGCCGTCGCGGCCCAGCTCGGCCCGCAGGGCGGCCTCGGCGCCCGTCACGCCCTCGGGTGGGGCCAGCCAGGCCAGCAGGGCGCCCAGGTGCTGGTCCTCCAGGTTGCTCTGGCCGGTCGCCCAGTGCCGGGCCAGCAGCTCGCTCGCCGCGAGCAGCATCGAGGAGCCCGGGACGCGGGCGCGCTCGCCGAGGTGCGTGAGCCAGCGGCCCAGCAGCGGCACCCGTGCGGGCGCCGGGTAGGGGTTGTCGGGGTCCTCCTCGGCCGTGCGGCGGAACCGCATCGACCGGCCCAGCAGCCGTACGTACTCGATGCCGGCCCGGCTGGGCACGACGAGCTGCGGCGCGTCCAGGCACAGCTCGGCGGCGACCTTGCTCCGGGCGCCCGTCTCCGGGTCGGTCTCGGTGCGCTCCACCTGCTCGACCTCGTCCGCGTACGCCTCCACGTACGGCAGCACCACGTCGGCGAGCTCGGCGAGGAACGCCCAGCGCAGGTCCCGGTCGCGCGGCTGCGGCACGACCAGCAGCCGCGGCTCGTCGGGGTCGGTGCCGACCAGCGCGCCGAGCGGGGCGCCCGCCTCGCCCGCGGTGGTCAGCGGGACGAGGACCAGCGGGCGGTCGGACAGGTGCCGGTGGCGTACGGTCGCCAGTGCCTGGGCCCGGCCGGTGCGGACGGCCTCCAGCCGGGCGAGGGTGTTCAGCAGCGGCATGCGGCCTCCTGAAGGGCCTCGGCGCGCAGCCGGGCCGCCCGGTGCAGCGCGGCCGCGGCCGGATCGTCGGGGGACCCGTGGCCCGCGGCGGCCGCGAGGGCCTCGCCGACGGTGGTGAACGCGCCGAGCTCGCCCCGTATGGAGCGGCCCAGGGCGGCGGCCTCGTCGGCGGCGCGGGCCCGCTCGCGGCAGTGGAAGGCCAGCTCGCAGGCGGACAGGCATTCGGGGGCGTAGGCGGCGGAGACGGCGGCGACCGCCTCGGTCAGCTCCTCGGCGGGCCGCTCCGGGTCGAAGCTGAGCCCCTCGGGCAGGGCGGCGGCCAGCTCCTCGACGCGGGTGAGCCGGTCCAGCTGGCGCAGGGTCACCGAGCGCTCGCGGCGCAGGTCGACGGGGGCGGCGGCGGGCAGGTTGGAGAAGTCCTTCGGGCAGACGAGCAGTGCGGTGTGCCCGACGGTGGCGGCGGGCAGCTTCTCGGCGGTCTTCTCCAGGGCCAGGACGTAGACGGCGGCCTGCCGGGCGGCGGCGCCGACCTTGGCCGGGTCGGCGGCCCCGTCGATCAGCGGGAACGACTTGATCTCCACCACGGTCCAGCGGCCGTCGGGATGCACCACGACGGCGTCCGGCTCCAGGTAGGCGGGGGTGCCGGCGACCTCCAGGGCCAGCATGGGGTGGTCCAGCAGGGTCCAGGCGCCGGCGGCGGTGGCCTCGCGCAGGGCGAGTGCGGTGCGGGCGGCCCGGCCCTCGGGCCCGGCGGCGGTGAGGTCGGGGACGCGGGCGCCGGGGCCGGGCGGCTCGGCGGGGCCGCCGAGGTGCCGGTGGACCAGCTGCAGCAGGGCCGCCCCGCCGTCGCCCTTGACCTTGGCCTCGAAGGAGTTGCCGCGGACGATCGCGAACTGCGACTGGCCGAAGGGGGCCGGTGAGCCGAGGGCCGCGGCGAGGGCGGTCTTGTCCACCCCGGCGCCGTCGAGGAGTGCCCGTCTGCCGCAGCCGGGGTTGGCGGCGAGCGCCGCCAGCGCGCGGGCGTCGAGCGGACGGGGCGGCACGGCGGGGCCGCGCAGGTCAGCGAGCCGCTGCCGCAGTGTCGTCGTCCGGGGCGGGCCGCTGGGAGGGTAGGAGCTCACGGGCGGAAGTGTCCCATCCGCCACTGACAATCGGGGTCGTACTGCCGAAACCGGCTGTCGGGGAGGGCCTCGGGCCCGGGTGCGGGCTCCGGCTGCGGCCCGGTCGCGGCAGCCGGTGCGCCGTGCGGCGCGAGAGGGCGCCGGCGATGAGGTACCCGGCGCCCATCACGGCGGCGCCGGCGGCCGCGTCGAGGAAGTAGTGGTTGGCGGTGCCCATGACCACGAGGGCGGTGAGGGCCGGGTAGGCGATGCCGAGGGCCCTGACCAGCGGCCGGCGGCCGTGCCGCCACAGCAGGATCCCGCACCACAGGGCCCAGCCGACGTGCAGGCTCGGCATGGCCGCGTACTGGTTGGTCAGGCCGCCCATCCCGCGCGGGGCGCTGGCCTCGGCGCCCCACCAGCCGTACGCGCTGTACTGGGCCATCGTGTCGGTGAACCCGTACGCGGCGTCGAGGAGCCGCGGCGGGCAGGTGGGCATCAGGGAGAAGCCGGCGAGCCCGAGGAGGGTGGAGGCGATCAGCCAGCTGCGGGCCGCGCGGTAGTGGGCCGGGCGGCGCAGGTACAGCCAGACCAGTACGGCCGGGGTGACGAGGTAGTGCAGGGAGGCGTAGACGAAGTCGGCGGGTACGCCGAGCGGCCCGTGCCGGGTGAAGAGCCGGTTCAGGGGCCGCTCGAAGTCGATCCCGAGGAGCTCCTCCGCCCTCAGGATGGCGAGCCCGTGGTCGACGGCGAGGTGCACGTCGCCCCGGGCGAGGAGTCTGCCGCCGGTGTACGCGCCGTAGAGGAGCCCCAGGAGCAGCAGTTCGGCCCACCAGCGGGTGGGCTTCTGCCGATCAGTCATACGGGCTAAGACGTGTGTTCGGACTCCTGGGTTGCCTGATGTTCATGTGATGGATGATGGTCGGACGATAGAAGTGCCCGAAGGGGCGCGAACCCCTCTGGACCGGGAGAAATCACCGATGGCCCCCCGCATCCTCCTGGCCCGGCACGGCCAGACCGCATGGTCCCGGCTCGGCAAGCACACCGGACGCACGGACGTGCCCCTGCTGGAGGAGGGCCGGCGGGGCGCGAAGCTGCTCGGCGAGCGGCTGGCCCAGGAGCCGTGGGGCGCCCTGCCCGGCGTGGAGGTCCGCACCAGCCCGCTGGTCCGCGCGAGCGAGAGCTGCGACCTCGCGGGCTTCGGCGCCCGCGCGGAGCCGTGGGACACGCTGATGGAGTGGGACTACGGCGACTACGAGGGCATGACCCCGGCCGAGATCCAGGCCGTCCGCCCCGGCTGGCTGATCTGGCGCGACGGGGTCCCCGGCGGCGAGTCCGTCGCCGACGTCGCGGCCCGCGCCGACGAGGTGGTCGCCTGGGCCCGCTCGGCGGAGCGCGACGTCCTGGTCTTCGCCCACGGGCACATCCTGCGCACCCTGGCCGCCCGCTGGCTCGGCTTCGACGCCTCCTTCGGCGCGCGCATCCGCCTGGAGCCGACCTCGCTGTCGGTGCTGGGCTGGGCGTACGGGGCGCCCGCGCTGGAGCGCTGGAACGACACCGGGCACCTGGAGCCGTAGGGCACTGGCGAGACCGGCGCCTGCCGGTCAGGCCGTGGCGTGGCGCTGCAGGAACGCCGCCACCCGCGGGCTGCGCTGGTGGGGGACCAGGGCCGTGGCCGTCCCGGAGAGCAGCGAGCGGATCCGCGTCGACTGCACGTCGGCGAGCAGGTCCAGGACCCGGCCGCCCGCCCAGGCGGCCTCGTCGGGTGCCCCGGCGCGGGCCAGGTCCCCGGCCAGCTCGGCGGTGTAGAGGGCCACGTTCCGGGCGAAGTGCGGGTTCTGCAGGTCCGCTGCGCGGCGGGCGTGCCGGGCCGCGCGGGCGTGCTCGCCGAGCGTGCCCCAGCAGTGCGACTCCAGCGACTCCAGCTCGGCCTCGCCGAAGAAGGACATCCACTCCGGGTCCGCCTCCGCCGCGCCGCGGGCGAACTCGGTGTGCGCCCGGTTCAGCGCGTCCTCGCAGGACCTGCGGTCGGCCAGCCCCGCCCAGCCGCCCGCCTCGCGCAGGGCCAGCAGCGACAGCAGCCGCGGCGAGCCGAGGGAGCGGGCGGCGCGGCGCCCCGCCTGGGCCGCCCGTACCGACTCGCGCGGCCGGCCGGTGTCCCGGGCCAGGAAGGCGATGTTGCTGAAGGCGTGCGCCTCCAGGCCCGCGTCCCCCGAGACGCGGGCCGTGGCCAGCGCCTCGGCGTAGTGCGAGCGGGCGTCGTCGAACCGGCCCGAGTCGTGGGCCAGCCAGCCCACCGAGAGGGCCAGTTCGCCGGCGCCCGCGTGCAGCCGGTCCTCGGTGGACTGCCGGGTCGCCCCCGCGTCCAGCAGTGCGTACGCGGCGCGCAGCGGCTCCGAGGCCCGGCGGTAGAGCGCGTCGGCGCCGTGCCGGTCGTCCAGCAGCCGGATCTGCCGTACGGCGTCCTCGACCGCGGCGGCCTCGGCCTCCCCGGCGCGCGAGGGCGCGCGGCGGGTGTCGCCGAGCAGGGTGAGGCCGAACGTCGCGGCCGCCACGGTCGCGGAGCCGCCCGCCATGAACGCGCGACGCTGCACGTCGCTCTCCTTGTGGGTGTGGGGGGTGCGCTGCTGCGCCAGGCGGCCGCGGACGGCCTCGCGCGGGTGGAAGCCCAGGTCGGCCAGGGTCCGGCCGGGGAACATGTGCAGGAAGACCCGCTCGTAGGCGTAGTTGGGGCAGCGGATCTCGCCCGACTCGACCCGGCCGATGTAGCGCGCGTCGCAGGAAACCGTTTCTCCGATCTCCCGTGCCGACCGGCGCACCATGGCCGCGAACTCGGCCGGGGAGTGCTGTCCGCGCAGCCGCCGGAACGTCAGGTTGGGTGAGTGCGGGAACGCCGCCATGGACGTGGCCTCTCTGGCAAGGAACGCACCGCCGGTACTGTGACGTGGAGCTGGGCCCGGCGCGCATGAAAGTACCGCCAGCGCAGGGCTCTTGATGTGGCGTTTGGCTACAAAACGGATATCTCACCCGCGATCCGCCATGAACTGCCATCCTTTGCGGCGTCTTGCCGCCGTACCGGTTGACGCCGGCCCGCGTTGAACCCATGAGGAGTGGGAGGTGACTCCCACCCCACGCGTACGGCGAGCGAGGAGGGGTTCTGGTGGTGGAGGCCGGTATGGAGAGCACTGGAATGAACACCGCGACCGCGCAGGGCGCAGCAGCCCACGCCCCCGTCCCCGCCGTCCCCGGCGCCCCGGCGGTGGTCCCGGGCGTCCCCGGCGTCCCGGTGGTCCCGGGCGTCCCCGTCCCGGGCATCCCGGGCATCCCGGCCGTCGCCGCCGGGCCCGTCATCGGGGCCGACGCCCCGGACCTGGTCACCGTGCCCACACGGCAGGGGCTGGAGGCCGTGGACATCATCCGCCGCGCCGCGAGCCAGGCCGGCGGGGTCGGCCCGGTCCTGCACGACGGGTCCGGCGACACCCTCGGCTTCCTCGTCCCGCCCGGCACCGCCGACGCCTGGGACCTGCCCGGCAGTGCCTGTACGCAGACCAACGGGCGCGGGATGCGGTTCGGGGACGTCTCCCCCGCCTCCGGGGCCGGCGGCTGGCTGCTGCCGCCGGAGGCCGTCGGCCCGGTCACCGACCCCGAGGTGCTGCGCGCCGCGCTCGGCGAGGCGGCCCGCCTGATCGAGGCCGCCGACAACTGCCGCTGACGCCCGGCGCGCGTCCCCGGCCGGCCCCTCCCGCCGGCGGCTGTCCTCCGTGCCCGCCGCGGCCGGGGACAATGGTCCGGTGGCAGCAGGCAAGGGCAGGGGCGGCAGACAGCGCGGGCGCGCGGCTTCCGAGGCGGTCTCCGGGCAGGTGGACGGCGGCCGGGCGGAGCTGGCGCCCGACCGGGAACGCGCGGGCGGCTGGACGCTGCTGATCGACGGGGCGCCCCAGTCGCACGTGGACCTCGGCGACCCCGGACACCTGGACTTCGCCTACCAGCGCCGGATCGGCCACCTCATCGACCTCGCCGCACCGGCGCGGCAGCCCCTGAACGTGGTGCACCTGGGCGGCGGCGCCTTCACCCTCGCCCGCTACACGGCCGCCGCCCGCCCCCGCTCCACCCAGCAGGTGGTGGAGGTCGACGCCGCCCTGGTGGCCTTCGTACGCGAGCACCTGCCGCTGGACCCGCAGGCCCGGATCCGGGTGCGGACGCTGGACGCGCGGGCCGGGCTGGCGAAGGTCCCGGACGGCTGGGCGGACCTGGTGATCGCCGACGTGTTCAGCGGCGCGCGCACCCCGGCACACCTGACCAGCACCGAGTTCCTGGACGACGTACGGCGGGCCCTGGCGCCCGGCGGCTGGTACGTGGCCAACCTCGCGGACGGGCCGCCGCTGGCGCACCTGCGCGGGCAGATCGCGACGGCCGCGGCCCGCTTCGCGCACCTGGCGCTGGCCGCCGACCCGGTGGTGTGGCGGGGGAAACGGTTCGGCAACGCGGTGCTGGTGGCCGCCGACCGGGAGCTGCCCGTCGCCGAGTTCACCCGCCGCGTCGCGAGCGACCCGCACCCGGGCCGGGTCGAGCACGGCCGCGCCCTGACCGACTTCGCGGGCGGCGCGGCCCCCGTCGCGGACGCCTCGGCGGTGGCCTCGCCGCAGCCGCCGCCGTCGGTGTTCCACTGAGCGGGGCCGGACAGGCCATCAGTTCTCGTACGTCTCCACCAGCGGCGGGTGGCCGTTCCAGGTGCAGAAGACGGACATCTCCTTGTCCGCCTTGGTGAAGGTGACCCGGATCCAGTACGGCTGCTTCCACACCTGCATCTGCCAGCCCGAGTCCGGCGTCGCCGAGACCAGCTCCGCGGAGGAGGCGCCGAGGTCGAAGACGACCCGGCCGCCGGTGACCGTGTAGGCCTTCACGGTGCCGCCGCTCCCGCCGCCGTACGCCTGCTGCCCGGACGGGTGCAGGTCGGTCGCGGGCGGCTTCGGCGAGGACTTGGCGGGGCTCGGCCCCGGCGACGGCGGCGCCGCGGAGGACGCGGACGCGGAGGGCGAGGCCGAGGGGGACGGGGATTCCGGTTCGGCGGGGCGCTGCGTCGAGGAGGACAGCGGCTTCGTGGCCAGCGGGACCGCCAGCGGCGGATCGTAGGCCGTTCCGGACATGACCGTGTGCACGCCCCACCACGACAGCGTCACGGCCGCGCCGGTCGCCAGCGTCCAGGCGAAAGCATGTACAAGTCCTCGGTGCATCAGCGCACATACTGCACCACCCGCCCCGGAGGTGGACCGACACCCCGCCGGGTCGCCCGAATGGACTACGGTGCGGGCCATGGCAAGTGTGCTCGTGGTCGAGGACGACCAGTTCGTACGTTCCGCTCTGATCCGGCACCTGACCGACGCCTCGCACACCGTGCGCAGCGTCGGCACGGCCCTGGAGGCGCTGCGCGAGGTCGCCCACCACCGCTTCGACGTGGTCATCCTCGACCTCGGGCTGCCCGACCTCGACGGGTCGGAGGCGCTGAAGATGCTGCGCGGCATCACCGACGTACCGGTGATCATCGCCACGGCGCGGGACGACGAGGCGGAGATCGTCCGCCTGCTCAACGCGGGCGCCGACGACTACCTGACGAAACCGTTCTCCGTCGAACACCTCTCCGCCCGGATGGCCGCCGTCCTGCGCCGCGCGCGGGCCGCCACCGGGTCCGAGGCGCCCTCGGGCGTCCTGCGGGTGGGCGGCCTGGCCATCGACCCGCTGCGCCGGCAGGCCGAGCTGGACGGGGCCGCCCTGGACCTGACCCGGCGCGAGTTCGACCTGCTGGCCTTCCTCGCCGGGCGGCCCGGGGTGGTCGTCGCCCGGCGCGAGCTGCTCGCCGAGGTCTGGCAGCAGTCGTACGGGGACGACCAGACCATCGACGTGCACCTGTCCTGGCTGCGCCGCAAGCTCGGCGAGACCGCCGCCAACCCGCGCTACCTGCACACGCTGCGGGGGGTCGGGGTGAAGCTGGAGCCGCCCTCGTGAGCGGCGCACGCGCGGCCGCCGGGCCGCAGACGACCACGATGGCCGCACCCTTGGGCCGCGTGGGCGGCCGTGACATCAGCCGCTGCCGCGGCGGAGCGAGCCGACAGGCATGAGATGGGCCCTCGTGAAGGTGTGCCTGGCCGTCACGGCCATGGTCGTGGTGGCCTTCGCCGTCCCGCTCGGGCTGGTCGTCAAGGAGATGGCCCGCGACCGGGCCTTCTCCAACGCCGAGCGGCAGGCCGCCACCATCGGGCCGACCCTGTCCATCACCACCGATCCGGGCCAGCTGCGCAAGGCGGTGGAGTCCACGCAGATGGGTGCCGCCCAGCGGATGTCCGTCCACGTGCCCCCGATCGGCGGCGCGACGGCCGTGGAGATCGGCGCGGGCTGGGCCGGGCCCGACGCCGTGGAGGAGACCCGCAGGCAGGGGCGGGCGATGATCGTGCCGCTCGCGCGCGGCGGTTCGGCGCTGCTCCAGCCGACCGCGCTGAGCTCGGGCGACATCGCCGTCGTGGAGATCTACGTCCCGGAGAGCGAGGTCAGCAACGGCGTCGGGACCGCCTGGGTGGTCCTGGCGGGCGTCGGGCTGGCGCTCGTCGTCGGCTCGGTGGCCGTTGCGGACCGGCTGGGCGCCCGCCTGGTGCAGCCGGCCGAGCGGCTCGCCGAGGCCGCCCACCAGCTGGGCGAGGGGCGGCTCGGGGCGCGCGTACCCGAGGGCGGGCCGAAGGAACTCCGCTCGGCTGCCGTCGCGTTCAACTCCATGGCGGACCAGGTCGTGGAACTCCTCGCCAACGAGCGGGAGCTGGCCGCCGACCTGTCGCACCGGCTGCGGACGCCGCTGACGGTGCTGCGGCTCAACACGGCCTCGCTCGGGGACGGCCCGGCGGCCGAGCAGACCCGGGCGGCGGTCGAACAGCTGGAGCGGGAGGTCGACACGATCATCCGCACGGCCCGGGAACAGCGCGCCCCCGGGGCCGGCGGCCCGGGCGCGGGGGCCGGCTGCGACGCCTCGGAGGTGATCCGCGACCGGATGGCGTTCTGGTCGGCGCTGGCCGAGGACGAGGGCCGCGAGGTGCGGCTCGCGGGCGTGGACCGCACCGTACGGATCCCGGTCGCCCGGCCGGAGCTCGCGGCCGCGCTCGACGCGCTGCTCGGCAACGTCTTCCGGCACACCCCGGAGGGCACGCCGTTCGCGGTGGACGTCCACGACGCGGGGGACGCCGTCATCGTCCTCGTCTCGGACGGCGGCCCCGGCATCGACGACCCCGACGCCGCCCTGCGCCGCGGCAACGACGGCGCCCGCGACGGCTCGACGGGCCTCGGGCTGGACATCGTGCGCCGGGTCGCGGAGGGGACGGGCGGGGACCTGCGGATCGGGCGCTCGGTGCTCGGCGGTACCGAGGTCAGGCTGTGGATCGCCCTGGACGGCCGGGCCCGGGGCGGGGCGCGCCGCGGCCGGGAGCGCCGCGGCCGGCGCAAGCGGCGCGGCGGCTGAGCACCGCTGCGGCGTCTGCGGCGTCTGCGGCGCCTGCGGCGGTCGGGCGCGGGGCGCGCGTGCGGTGCCGGCTGACGGGCAACCGACGTAACCGCGGCGCGGCCGGGGGCGCGCCTCGCGGGGTGCGGCGGCGTGCGTCGGTACGGTCCGCGGCATGGACACCCTCATCTTCGGCGGCATGCTCGCCACGCTGATCGCCCTGTGCCGGGAGTCGTCGCGGACCGTCGTCCTCGGCGCCTGGTGGGTCCTGCTGATCGCGGTGGTCCTGCTGATGGCGCACCACATCACCAGCAGCCTCGCCCTGACCCTGAGCTACTGACCATGGCCACCGTGCACAGCAGTCTCATCTCGGAGACCCAGCTGGAGGGCGGCCTGCCGGGCCGGCTCCAGTACTGGTTCGCCTGTTTCTTCGCCGCCGGCTGGACGGCCGTCGTCTGCGGCGGCCTCTTCTACCAGTTCGGGCTGTGGGAGTACCCGTGCCCGCTCTGCATCGTGCAGCGGATGTTCATGCTGCTGGCCGCGACGGGGGCCGCGTACATCATCCGTACGGCCCTCTCGGACGGGGCGGTGCCGGGCCGTGCGTACATGACCGGCTGGGGGCTGGCCCTGGTCGCGGTGGTCGCCGGGTCGTTCGCGTCGTGGCGGCAGACGATGCTGCACGTCCTGCCGGGCGACAAGGGCTACGGCAGCGAGGTGTTCGGCCTCCACCTGTACGTGTGGGCGTGGATCCTCTTCCAGGCGTCGGTCCTCGCGATCGGCATCGTGCTGGCCTTCGCGCACAACACGGCGGGCCGGACGGTCCCGGCGATCGGGCCGGGGCCCTACCGGACGGCGGGCCTGGCCGTGCTGTGGTTCCTCGGCCTGGTCATCGCCGCGAACGTGGTGGCCGTCTTCCTGGAGGAGGGCTTCCACTGGTTCCTGCCGGACGACCCGCGACGTTACCAATTCTTCCACGACGTCGGGATTTTGGGCCGGTAGCGGGAGCGGGCGGCATACCGTACAGGGGCGTGGATCGTTGACCGGTGGGTCCATCGATCCCTCCCCTGCCCTGCGACGGAACGGAACTGGTCATGCGCTACGCAGTCCTCGGCACCGGGATGGTCGGCCGTACGGTGGCCGACCGCCTCTCCTCCCTCGGCCACGAGGTGGTCGTCGGCACCCGGGACCCGGAGGCCACCGCCGCCCGTACCGATTACGCCGAATGGCAGGCGGCCCACCCCGGGATCGGGCTGGCCGGCTTCGCGGAGGCCGCCCGGCACGGCGAGACCCTCGTCAACGCCACGGCCGGGCGGGTCAGCATCGAGGCCCTGACGGAGGCCGACGCCGCCCACCTGGACGGCAAGGTCCTGATCGACATCGCGAACCCGCTGGACTTCTCCCGCGGCTTCCCGCCCGCCCTCGACCCGGTCAACGACGACAGCCTGGGCGAGCTGATCCAGCGGACCTTCCCCGGGCTGCGGGTCGTCAAGACGCTGAACACGATGCAGTGCAAGGTCATGGTCGACCCGGCGCGGGTGGCGGGGGAGCACAGCGTGTTCCTGTCCGGGGAGGACGCCGCCGCCAAGAAGTCCGTGCGCGAGCTGCTGTACTCCTTCGGCTGGCCCGAGGCGAGCGTGCTGGACCTCGGCGGCATCGAGACCGCCCGCGGCACCGAGATGCTGCTGCCGGTATGGCTGCGACTGATGGGCTCCCTGGGGCACACCGACTTCAACTTCCACATCCAGGGGGCCTGAGCCCGGACGGACGCCGAGATGTTGCCGGGCCCGGCGTCCGTACCGAGGGTGGGCCTGACGGAAGGAGTCAGGCATGAGAGTCATGCTCCGGGCCCACCTGGACACGATGGCGGCCAACGAGGGAGTCCGGAGCGGGGCTCTGCCGGCGGCCCTGAAGAAGCTCATGGACACCGTCCGGCCGGAGGCTGCGTACTTCGGCCCCAATGCAGGCGTGCGGACCTGGTGGATGGTCTTCGACATGCAGGACAGCGCGCAGATGCCGGCGCTGCTGGACGACCTGTACCGGCAGTTCAACGCGGAGATCGAGATCACTCCGGTGATGGACAGGGAAGGCCTGGAGCAGGGCCTGAAGGCCGCGGCGGCGCAGCGCTGAGCGGCTCAGGCCTCCGGCCCCGCCCCCGTACGGCGGCCGCCCACGCGAGCAGCGCGGAGGCGGCCGCAGCCGCGCAGGCCACGGCGAACGCGGCCCGGTGGCCGTACGCCTGCGCCAGCGGGCCGGCGGCCGCCGCGGCGAGCCCCTGACCGACGATCAGGCCGCTGCCCAGGACGGTCATGGCCTCGCCGAGCCGCTCGGCCGGGGCAGCCCGCTCGACCAGGGCGAACAGCGCGATCAGGTGCGGGGCCACGGCCAGCCCGATCCCGCCGACCGCGAACGCCGCACCGACCAGCCCCGACACGGCGAGCAGCGGCAGCGTGAGCAGGGCCTGGGCGGTGATGGTCCGGCGCAGGCGGACCGCCGGGTCCGCGGAGCCGGGGCGGGCGACCGTGACGAAGCCGGCGGCCGAGCTGGTCACCGCCATGGCGGCCCACACCAGCCCGGCCGCGCCGGGCGCGCCGCGGGTCTCGGCGAGGGCGTTGACGCCGGTGTTGGCACCGCTCCAGGCGGCCCCTTGCAGCACGGCCATCGCGAAGAGCAGGGCCAGGGCCGGCGACCACAGCCGTACGGGGGCCTGCACGCCGGAGGACGGAGCGGGGGCGGCGGCCGCGCCGGGTGGGGCGGTGGGGTGGAGCGCGAACAGCGAGCCGAAGACCAGGATCAGGGCCGCGGCGAGCAACAGCGCGGAGGCCGGGTGCACGGTCACCGCGAGGATCCCGGCGAGGGCCGGGCCGATCATGAACGAGGCCTCGTCGAGGGTGGTGTCGAAGGACAGGGCGGCATCGACGAGCGCCTTGTCGCCGGCGGCCAGCCGCGCCCAGCGGACCCTGGCCAGCGGGCCGACCTGCGGGACGGTGAGCCCGGCGGCGACGGCGAGCGCGAGGCGGGCCGGCAGGGGCAGGCCGGCGAGGACGGCCGCGACCAGGGCGGCGAGGGCGGCGGCGTTCGCGGCGCAGGCGGCGAGCAGCACCGGGCGGTGGCCGCGGCGGTCGGCGAGGCGGCCGATGACCGGGCCGCCGACGGCCTGGCCGAGCCAGAGGGCGGCCGTGACGGCGCCAGCGTCGCCGATGCCGTCGCGCTCGTTGATCAGCAGCAGGGTCCCGATGGGGCACAGTGCGGCGGGCAGCCGCGCGAGGAACGCGTGGACGGGCAGGGCGGTTCCGGCGAGTGCGAGCACTCCGCGGAAGCCGCCGGGGGCGGGTGCGGACACGGACAACCTCCATCCGCACGCCGACCCACCCGTGTCTCCGGCGCGCTCCGTTGCCCTTCGGCCGGGACGGTAGTCGTGGAACGCCCGCTTCGGAAGCCCTCAGCCGCCGGAGGCGAGCCGCTGGGCCTGGGCCCGGCCGACCTCGGCGGCGCGGTGGAGGAAGTCGGCGATGACGGCGAGTTCGGCGTCCGAGTAGCGGTCCAGGACGGCGCCGAAGGCCCGGCCCGGGGTCTCCCAGGCCTCGCCGATCCGGCTGCGGGCCTCGGGGGCCAGGGCGACGAGGGAGCGGCGGCGGTCGTGGGGGTCGGCGTGCCGCTCGACGATGCCGGCCTTGACGAGGCGGTCGACGAGGCGGGTGGCGGAACCGGAGGTCAGGCCGGTGAGACGGGCGACCTCGCCGGTGCTGACCGGGCCGGGCTCCATGTCGAGGAGGGCCACGCACTGCATGTCGGTGGGGTGCAGGCCGACGTGGTCGGCCATGGCCTGGTTGAAGATCGAATAGCCGGCGTAGTGCCGCTGGCTCTCGGTGACGACGTGCGCGAGCAGCTCGGCGCGGCTCCAGTCCTCACCCGAACGGGGGGAATCGGTTGACATCGGCCTCTCCATGCCTGAGATTTGAGTGCGTGACGCAGAGAATGCGTCGCACACCATCTGTATCGCGTAATCATGCTAGCGCGCTGCACAGCGCATCAGAGAACACGGCATCAGAGAACACGGCATCAGAGACCGCGACATCAGAGACCGCGGCATCAGAAAATGCCGCAGCAGAGAAAGGACCTGCCATGTCGATCCTCGTCACCGGCGCCCGCGGCGCCGTCGCCCGCGGCCTCGCCTCGCTCCTGGGCGCGAGCGGCATCGCGCACCGCCTCGGATCCCGCGAGCCGGACGGGCCCGGCACCGCCCGCTGCGACCTCTCCGATCCGGCGACCTTCCCCGACGCCCTGGCCGGAGCCCGCTCCGTCTTCCTCTACGCCGAGGCCGCCGGCATCGACGCCTTCGTCAAGGAGGCGGCCACCGCCGGAGTCGAGCACGTCGTGCTCCTGTCCTCCTCCTCGGTGCTCGCCCCCGACGCAGCCGACAGCCCGCTGGCCGCCGCCCACCTCACCGTGGAGGAAGCCCTGCTGGCCTCCCCGCTGCGCACCACCGTGCTGCGTCCCGGGGCCTTCGCGAGCAACGCCCTCGGCTGGGCCCGGTCGCTGAAGGCCGGCCGACCGGTCCGCCTGCCGTACCCGCAGGCCCACACCGACCCGGTCCACGAGGCCGACCTCGCGGAGGCCGCCTTCGCCGTCCTCACCGAACCGGCCCTCGCCGGCCGCACGTACACCCTCACCGGGCCGGAGTCCCTCAGCTTTGCGGCCCAACTGTCCATACTGGCCGGCATCCTCGGTCGCCCTGTGCCCTACGAGACCGTCACCCCCGAGCAGTGGAGGGCCGAGGTCGACGGCCGCATACCCGGCCCCTACGCCGACGCGCTGCTGGAGTACTGGGCCGCGTCCGACGGCATCCCCACCGAGCCCACCGACGCCGTCGAACAGCTCACCGGCCACGCCGCGCGCACCTTCGCCACCTGGGCCGAGGACCACGCAGCCGCCTTCCACACCGAGCAGGTCTGACCGCACGGGAGCAGCACCGCCCCGCCTGCGGCAGGCGGCGACCCCGTCGTGCGCAGGGCGCCGAGGCGGGAGTTGGCCGGGTCGACGGACGGGAGCCGCGGTGGTTGACGGGAAACGCAGAGAGCCCCGGTCCGCTTGCGCAGAACGGGGCCCTCTTTCAGGGTGAGTGACGGGACTCGAACCCGCGGCCACCTGGACCACAACCAGGTGCTCTACCAGCTGAGCTACACCCACCATGTCCGGTCGGAAACCGACCGGCCGAAGAAAAGGGTACAGGGTCCGGGAGGGTGCTCGCGCCCCCCTTTTCCCCGACCCGTCTCCGGAAGGGGTCGCCGTCTGCTATTCGGCGGGCAGGACGTACTTCGCGGCGATCGTCCGCGCGGTGTCCGAGTCCGGCCCGGGCTGCGGTACGAAGACCGCCTCCCGGTAGTAGCGCAGCTCGGCGATGGATTCCTTGATGTCCGCGAGCGCCCGGTGGTTGCCGTTCTTCGGAGGGCTGTTGAAGTACGCCCGCGGGTACCAGCGGCGCGCCAGCTCCTTGACGGAGGAGACGTCCACGATCCGGTAGTGCAGGTGGCTCTCCAGCGCGGGCATGTCGCGCAGCAGGAAGCCGCGGTCGGTGCCGACCGAGTTCCCGCACAGCGGGGCCTTGCGGGGCTCCTTGACATGCTCACGCACGTACGCCAGGACCTGCGCCTCGGCGTCCGCAAGGGTGGTCCCGCCGGCCAGCTCGTCGAGCAGGCCGGAGGCGGTGTGCATGGCGCGCACCACCTCGGGCATGGTCTCCAGGGCCGCGTCCGGCGGGCGGATCACGATGTCCACGCCCTCGCCGAGCACGTTCAGCTCCGAGTCGGTGACCAGCGCGGCCACCTCGATAAGTGCGTCGTCCGTCAGCGAGAGACCGGTCATCTCGCAGTCGATCCACACCATGCGATCGTTCATGCGTCCACCTTATGCGGTCCCCGCGCCGATCCGGCCGGGCCCGTTCACGGCGAAAGGTCCCCCGCACCGGTGACGACCGGTGCGGGGGACCTCCGTTTCGGACAGTGCCCTGCCGGGTCAGGCGTGCTCGCGCAGCACCCGGCTCGGGGCGTACAGCTCCGTCACCGTGGGGCCGGACGCGGCCAGGGCCGCCGCCGCCCGCTGGGGCTGCGGAGTGCGCTGGTGCGGCACCGGACCCGCCGTGATCTCCGCCACCTGCGCCCCGTCGCCCTGGGGCCGACGGGCCCGGTAGGCGGAGCGGTAGGCGGCCGGGGAGGACCCCAGCTGCCGGCGGAAGTGGCCGCGCAGCGCGACCGGAGAGCGGAAGCCGCAGCGCCCGGCGACCTCGTCGACCGAGTAGTCGGAGGTCTCCAGCAGCCGCTGCGCCTGGAGCACCCGCTGGGTGATCAGCCACTGCAGCGGCGCACTGCCGGTCAGTGAGCGGAAGCGCCGGTCGAAGGTGCGCCGGCTCATGTACGCGCGGGCGGCGAGCGTCTCCACGTCGAACTGCTCGTGGAGGTGCTCCAGGGCCCAGGCGACGACCTCGGCCAGCGGGTCCGCGCCGATCTCCTCCGGCAGCGACCGGTCGAGGTAGCGCTCCTGGCCACCCGTGCGCCGCGGCGGGACGACGAGCCGGCGGGCCAGAGCCCCGGCGGCCTCGCTGCCGTGGTCGGTGCGCACGATGTGCAGGCACAGGTCGATTCCGGCCGCGGTGCCCGCGGAGGTGAGCACGTCGCCGTCGTCGACGAACAGCTCGCGCGGGTCGACGTGGACGGACGGGTACCGCTTGGCCAGCGTCGGCGCGTACATCCAGTGCGTCGTCGCGGGCCGGCCGTCCAGCAGACCGGCGGCGGCGAGGACGAAGGCCCCCGTGCACAGTCCGACGATCCGGGCCCCCTCCTCATGCGCCAGACGCAGCGCGTCGAGCGCCTCCGGAGGCGGCGGCGATGTGATCGAGCGCCAGGCGGGCACGACGACCGTGCCCGCGCGGGCGATCGCCTCCAGCCCGTACGGCGCCGTGAGCTCGAGCCCGCCGGTGGTCCGCAGCGGACCGTCCTCCCCGGCGCAGACGAGCAGTCGATAGCGTGGAACTCCCGCGTCCTGCCGGTCGATGCCGAACACGGAAAGTGGAATGGAGCTCTCGAAGATCGGTCCGCCGCTGAACAGCAGCACCGCGACGATCTCCCTGCGGCGACGCCCCGCGAGCTTCCTGCCGGCGTCCATGACGATGGCGGTGGAATCCTGGCTCATGGCTAAGCCCCCCTTGGGTGTCGCGACTCCTTGGTCTGGTCGCACCTGCACGTTTCCCCTCGGCCTTGCACGTGGATCCCCCGCCGTAAAACATGATCGAATCTACTGCGTCCCGTGCTGTCGGCGTGACAAGTTCAGCACGCAGCGCTATGTCGACTTGGCAACTTGGCGAAAAGCATTCGATCAGGAAGCGTTCCACTCCGCTACCGGAGTGGGAAGCTCGCGCTCCGGCCGTGGCCAGTACCCATAGGGTCTCCGAGCCCCCCTCGCACCGTCGTCGCTGGTGGTGGGGGGAGGGGCGGGCCGTTCCGGCAAGACCGGCACCCTTCCGGGAAGTTGGCTGAAATCATGCGGGTGTGGGTGTGCGAATCAGTCAGTCCCCGGGGGAGATTCCGCCGGAGCTCCGGCAGCCCCGCCGCCCGCCGCCCCCGGCGCCGCCCGGGGCGCGCGAGTGCCGGCGGCGCCGGCCCGGCGTGAGCCGGTGCCGGGCGGGGACGGCCACGGCTCTGCGCGCGGCCCGTTCGGAGCGGCGCAGCATCTCCCGGCACACCGCGGTGACGGCGACCAGGCCCAGCGTGGCGACGGCGGCCCCGCCGAAGGAGGTCCCGTACACGACGAGCACCACCGGGACGAGCAGGCAGCTGAAGGCGGCCCAGCGCACCACGTCACCCGCAGGGTCGTCATGGGGTCGCCTGGCGGACTGCACGGACGGGTGAACGGAAGGGCGGGCGGAGGCGGGGGTGAAACGGGGCCTCGGGTCGGTGTACGGGTCGTCGTGCGGGGCGGACTGCGTCGGCTGAGCGGGCTGGACGGGGTGAACCGGATGGCCGGGCACGGCGTGCTCCCTGCGGGCTCTTCCTGGACGGTCGGACGCCTGGTCCAACGGTGCGCGGCGGGCCCCGGTCACGTCGCGGACGGGTGGCGCAACAGGTCCTTCGTCACTGGCTGTAGGGGACAGCGGCCATTGCCAACGCGCCCTCGCTCCGGCATGCTCCCTGGGACACTCTCCAAGTGCGGCAAGCCCTGGGCAGGACAGCAGTGTCGCCGTACCCTGGTGGGTAAGGGCTTGGGAAGATGCTTCCCGGACAGAGCTCCGTCACCCTGAGTCGTCGTTTTCGCCCAATGCCGCCCCGTCGCCTTGTCCCTTCCCCCGAGGACCTCTTCGCCGAGACATCCATGGCCGGTCACGAATCCCCCGAACCCGCGGACCGCAAGCGCAAGCCCGTCGCCGACCCCGTGTCCAGCGACCTGCGCGCGGCGGAACAGACACGTCATCCCTGCGACCCTGCCTTCCGGCACGGGGTCGTGGTGGGGTTCGACGGCTCCGTCTCGAGCGAGCGCGCCTTGGCCTACGCGATCGGCATGGCCCGCCGCTCCGGATCCGGCCTGATCATCGTGCACGTGGCCAACAGGCTGCCGACGACTGTGTGGGCCGGCTGCGAGCCGCCCGTCTTCGTGGACGTGCCCGACCACCGCACCGAGGTGCTGGGTCTGGAACTGGCCTGTGCGGACTACCTGTCCGAGGTGCCGTGGATCCTGGTCGAGCGGGGCGGGGACATCTGCCACGAGCTGGAGGAGGTCGGCCGGGAGTACTCGGCGGACGCCATCGTGGTCGGCTCCACGCACGGGATCATCGGCCGGATCTTCGGGTCGGTCGCGGGACGGCTGGCCAAGCGCGCACAGCGACCGGTCGTTGTCATTCCGTAACCAGCTGTGCGTCGATTGTGCGGTTGTGAACCCCCATGTAAAGGGTAGATAAGTGCTGCTGGGACGCAGCAAACAACTGCAGATCGAAGGGAGCCCGCCGTGGACAATGGTGTCTCTGCGGGAAGCACGGCCTCGACCTCGACCCTCGGGAACATAGCCCTGGGTCTCACCCTTCTCGCATTCGGTATCGGCCACACCGGCATCATCAGCGGAGTGTCCGCGGCCGACTCCGTGTCGCTCGCGACCTACGTCGGCGGCCTCGGCCTCTTCCTCCTCGGGCTCCTCGAGTACCGCGGCGGCAACGGCTTCAACGGCACGGCGTTCGCGGGCCTCGGCGCCTTCTGGTTCACCTGGGCCACGGGGGCCGACGGAAAGGTTTCGGCGCACGCCGCCGCCCTGTTCCTGATCCTCTTCGCCCTCCTCGCGCTGACCCTGACCATGGCGGCGCCGAGCGGACTCTTCGGCCAGGGCACGTACGCCCTGCTCACCCTCTCCCTCCTCCTGCTGGCGATCGGCACCCTGGCCGACACCGGCGCCCTGGGCAAGATCGCCGGCTGGGTCGCCGCGGTCTCCGGCCTGCTGGCCTGGTACGGCGCCACGGCGGCGCTGGCCCACTGGCCGACCGCCCTGGGCAAGGCCTCGGGCCGCGGAGCGGTCGCCGCGGGCTGAGCACGGACCGCCGCGGGCCGAACGGAAGCGGAACGCGCAGCGGAAGCCGAGGCGGAAACGCCAGAACGGCCCCCGGGGATCCGGGGGCCGTTCTCATGCGCGTACGCCCGCCGTGGGGCGCGGCGCGACTACTCGACGGTGACGGACTTCGCCAGGTTGCGCGGCTTGTCGATGTCCCGGCCCAGGGCCAGGGCCGTGTGGTACGCCAGCAGCTGGAGCGGGATGCCCATCAGGATCGGGTCCAGCTCGTCCTCGTTCTTCGGAACGATGATCGTGTGGTCCGCCTTCTCCTGCTCGCGGTGGGCGACCGCAAGGATCCGGCCGCTGCGGGCCTTGATCTCCTCCAGCGCGGCGCGGTTCTTCTCCAGCAGGTCGTCGTCCGGGACGATCGCGATCGTCGGCATCGCCGGCTCGATCAGCGCCAGCGGACCGTGCTTGAGCTCGGAGGCCGGGTAGGCCTCGGCGTGGATGTAGGAGATCTCCTTGAGCTTCAGGGAGGCCTCCAGGGCCACCGGGTAGCCGCGGACCCGGCCGATGAACATCATCGACTTGGCGTCGGCGTACTCGGCCGCCAGCTGCTTGATGTCCTCTTCGCCCTTGAGGATCTCCTCGATCTGGGCGGGCAGGCGGCGCAGGCCCTCGATGATCCGCTTGCCGTCGGTCACCGACAGGTCGCGGATGCGGCCGAGGTGCACGGCGAGCAGCGCGAAGGCCACGACCGTGTTGGTGAAGCACTTGGTGGAGACGACGCAGACCTCCGGGCCGGCGTGCACGTACACGCCGCCGTCGGCCTCGCGGGCGATGGCGGAGCCCACCACGTTGACGACGCCGAGGACGCGGGCGCCCTTCCGCTTGAGCTCCTGCACGGCGGCCAGCACGTCGTAGGTCTCACCGGACTGGGAGACCGCGATGTACAGGGTGTCGGGGTCCACGACCGGGTTGCGGTAGCGGAACTCGGAGGCCGGCTCGGCGTCCGCGGGGATGCGGGCCATGCCCTCGATGAGGGAGGCGCCGATCAGGCCGGCGTGGTACGAGGTGCCGCAGCCCAGGATCTTCACGCGGCGGATGGCGCGCGCCTCGCGCGGGTCCAGGTTCAGGCCGCCCAGGTGCACGGTGGAGAAGCGGTCGTCGATGCGGCCGCGCAGCACGCGGTCGACCGCGTCGGGCTGCTCGGAGATCTCCTTGTGCATGTAGGTGTCGTGGCCGCCCATGTCGT